>JABCZE010000307.1 GCA_013289785.1 Vulcanimicrobiota bacterium
GTATGGTTGCGGAGGTCGACGTTCTGCGCGCCGAGGTCGGTGTCGAGCAAACGCAGGTGGTTCTGTTGAATTCGCAATCGGATCGAGAAACCGCCCGCGAATCGCTCGCACAAACGATTGGCGCCGGCCTCGATACCAACTTTGCTGTTCCGGCCGCGCTGCCGGAGCCGCCACTTCCCGCCCTTCCCGTGGCAAGCTTGGTCCAGATCGCCGAGCGGAATCGCCCGGAGGTAGCGGCGGCCTCGGCCGACGTCGCGATCGCGCAGCTTTCGCGGGCGACGATCGATACGGATCTTCTGCCGCAGGTCAACGTCTTTGCCGCCTTCGGCAACCAAACGTCGCCGACGGGTTTCGTCGACCAGCAGAACCAAATCACCCAGACGAATCAGGAATGCGCGCGGTATCCCAACGAGATCGCGTGCATCGGCTCTCCGTTTGCAAACGTCGTTCGCGGCACGCCGGGCTTCTGGAATATCGGGGCGACGTCGTCGCTCTCGCTCCCAATCGTCGACTACGGAACGCGTGCCGCCGCCCATCGGTCGGCGAACAAAGCGGTCGATTCGGCGCAGCTCGCGCTCGACTCGGCGAAGTCCGGGGCGGAGGCCGACGTTACCGACTCGCTGCGTCGCGCACAGACCGCGCGCGAAGCGTTGTCGTATCAGCGCCGGGCCCTCGATTTGGGAACGGAGGCGGCGCGCATCGCGGCGCTGCAATATAAAAACGGACTCATCTCGCTTACCGATACCAAGGCCGCGCAGGCCACGTCGCTTCAGGCCCAGGCCGAATTGTTCAACGCCCAAATCGTCTACATCGATGCCGTAGTGAAGTTGCGATCGGCACTCGGCACGTTCGATCCGATCGCGATCGTCGCGGATCTCTGACCGATGGACGCAGGCCGTAGAAAGTTCGCCGTCATCGCAGGGAGCGCGCTGCTCCTCGTGCTCGTCGTCATCGTCGTCGCGCTCCAGATGCGCGGCCAGCCTCGGATCGTTCGCGAGCTGACCGTTGGTAACGCCTCCTTCGTGATTTCGCTGCCCGAGAGCGGCGTCATACAGTATCCGCAGATCCAGACGATGTCGACTCAGATCTCCGGCAACGTCGGGCACATCTTCGTCAAGTCGGGCGATCGCGTGATCGCGGGGCAACTGCTGGCGACAATTCAGAATCCACAGATCGTCTCGGACGCGCGCAGCAGCGGCGCGGAGTATCGCGCGGCGACCGCGCGGGCCGAGAGCACCCAGGTTACCGATACGACCGACGTGGCGCAGGCGCAAGCCAATCTCGAGGCGGCGCGCGCGCGGCTGGCGCAGGCGCGGCAAGACTTGGCCAGCGGATCCGGTCGAGGCTTGGGCGAGTCGAGCGCCGGGGCTCAGCAATCGCAAGCGAATGCGAACTACGTAAGCGCCGCGACGACGCTGCGCGAAGCCCAGCGCACGTACGTCGCTTATCGGGATCTGTATGCGAACAAGGCGATCTCGCGCGATCAACTCGATCAAGCCGAGGCGAAGTACGAACAAGCACAGGCCGCCTACAATCAACTGATTCGATCGCGCACCGTGCTTGAAGATAACGTTCGGTCCGCGCAGGAAGCTTACGTGCAGGCGCAGACCGCGCTGGCGGCGGCGCAGGTCGAGTCGGGCAGCGGTGACGTCGCGGCCGCGTCGGCGGAGGCCGCGCGAGCCGGCTCGGAGTACGCTTTTGCAAAAGAGCAGGCGGATGCCACGCAAATTCACGCGCCGTACGACGGAATCGTTTTGAGCATTGCAACGGAGAAGAGCGATTCCGTGCGCCCGCTTCAACCGGGCGATGCGGTTACCGCGGGACAGCCGTTGATCACGCTCGCGCAGCGGCAGGCTTTTGTCGTCCGGACGAAAGTCGACGAACAAGACGTGATCAACGTTCACGTCGGGGAGGCCGCGCAAATCAGCGGCGAGGATTTCCCGGGGCGCGCTCTTAGCGGCCACGTCGTTGAAGTTTCGCCGATCGCGCAGCGCTCCGAAGAATCGACGTCGACGTCGCGCACAGTCGCGACGACGATTGCGATCGATGGGTCGCCGGGCTTTCTGCACGACGGAATGAGCGTCAACGTCAATATTCTCACGACCGATCTGCAGCATGCGATCGTCGTGCCGAACGAGGCGCTCGGGCGCGACGGCGGGTCGACGTACGTCTTCATCGTTCGTAACGACGCCGCATATCGCCGGCGCGTGAGCGTCGGTCCCTCGAACGAAGCGAGTTCGGTGATCGTTTCGGGGCTTCGCGCCGGCGACGTCGTCGTCGCGCAAAACGTCGTTGGGCTGACCGACGGTGCCGCGGTCTCGCCGCCGCCCACGCCAGCGGGGCACTCGTGAGCTCTTCGAATCAGGGCGACCACGGCGGACTCTTCAGGGAAGAGGCCATCTCGGCAATCGATTCGGTCGAGAAGTTCGACGAAGCGATCGCGGTCGTCTCATCGCACAGCGTTCTGGCGCTGGCAATTATCGGAGGCCTGCTCCTCTTGCTGATCGGATGGTCGGTCTTCGGGCGCATTCCGGTGGGCCTCCAAGGCCGTGGCGTGATCGTCGCGGGAAGCGGGATCGCGCCGGTCGTCGCAGCGGCAGAGGGGACGATCATCGAGCTGCCCGCCCACGTCGGCGACACAGTTCCCCTGGGAGCCGCAGTTGCGCGCATGCGCACGACGGCGGGCGACGTCGTTGCGTTGCGTGCACCGGTGGCCGGAGTGTTGGCGCAGCTTTCACCCCAGGTGGGCAGCTTCGTCCGCCAAGGCGATGCGATCGCCACCATCGAACCGGCCGGCGCAAATCCAACGGCCGTCGTCTTCGTGCCGGTCGAAACGGACCGTCGAGTAACGGTCGGGTTACCGGTGCGGCTTTCGCCGGCGGACGCCCGGCCCGACGTTTTTGGTTTCCTTCGCGGCCACGTCACCTATGCGGCGCCGTTTCCCGCAAGCGCCGACCGCATCCGAGCGGCCCTTCAGACCGACGCGGTCGCCGCCGGTTTCTCACCCGACGTCCCGATGCGCGAGGTTCACATCGCGCTCGACATCGACGCGAACGGTAA
>JABCZE010000308.1 GCA_013289785.1 Vulcanimicrobiota bacterium
GCGCGCGCGGCCGGGGCTATCGATGCGATCGTGACGCGCGACGAACTATCGCACCGAGCCGACGTGCTGGTGATCGCGGCGCATCTCGGCGCGACGCTCGGTGAAATCGAACGCTTGCAGGAGAGAGGCGACGCGGCTTACGCGCTCGCTCTCGACGTCGCCTCCGTGAAGACTCCCGTCGTTGCGGCGGCGCGAGGCTTGAAAAACTTCGTCGCGACGCACCCGATGGCCGGCAGCGAGCGCAGCGGCGTTAGCGGTGCGCGCGCCGATCTCTTCGAGGGGCGCCCTTGGGCCTACGTGCCCACCGGCGACGCCCAACTCGATCGCCAGGCTTGCGATTTCATCGCGTCGCTCGGCGGCATACCGCTTGCGATGGCGGCCGACGAGCACGATCGCATCGTGGCGATCACCTCGCACGTGCCGCAGGTCTTTGCCTATTGCTACGCGCGCCTCTTGCAGGAGAAGGAAGGCAATGCCGAGCGGCTCTGCGGGCCGGTTGCGCGCGAACTGTTGCGGATCGCGAAGATGAATCCGGAGATGTGGCGCGATATCTTTTCAGCCAACGCTATCAACGTTGCGAGTGATCTTCGGCAACTCGCCGCCGAACTCAACGCAGCGGCAGACGAGCTTTCGGCACGCGGCTAGGGCGGCACGGCGTCGAACGCAACCCGAACACCACGTTGGTGAAGCAGGGTCGAAGACTCCGGACGTCAGACGGGCCGCAGGAACGTTCGCCGTTGCCGTGATGCTCGGCTGCGCCGGCCATTCGAGCAGCGCTGTTGTCCCGCAGCTCAGCAGCCCCGACGGCGGTGGTAGCGCTAGCAAGGGAGGCTCGGGCGGTCGCGGGGGCACGTGCGGACCGTCATTCCGAGTGAAGCCCGCAGAGATGCTCGCAATCTATGTGGGTGCTGAAAGGTCGGGGATGCTCGGCGGCTTCAATGGCGGCTACTATGGCGGAGGCGGCGGATCGTCCTACGTCGAGCCAAGCGCGAGGAGTTTCCGAGGGTGGCAAGGTTGGAGGAACGCGACGGGCGACGCTCTGATCGTTGTCAATTCGTGATGGCTGGGTCCCGTCTAAGTTCCGTGCATCGCGCAACATCCGGCGAGTATTGGGCGATAATCTCTTCGGGATAGTTGCCTATCAATTTAGTCACAATGGCGGCGGCTTGCATACGCCGCTGGCGCTCCGGCACGTGGCTATGGCGAAGGGATCGCTCCCCGCTGCAAACGGTGAACCCGCCGCCGGCGTGAGCGCGCCCGTGAACGGGTTGATTTTATAACCGGAAACACTATTGCCGGTCTCGTCCGCAATATAGGCGAACTTGCTGGCGTGGCTCACTGCGGCGCCGGCGGGATTGCCCGCCGAAAACGGCGAGTTTGGCACTTGCGTAAGCGCGCCGCTCGTCGCGTTGATCGCGTAAGCGGAAATATTGTTGGAGCTGTAGTTGGACACATAGGCGAACTTGTTGCTGGGATCGATTGCCACACCGACTGGGTTCGTGCCGGCTGCAAAGGGGGACCCCGCGACCTGCGTCAGCACGCCGCTCGTCGGGTTGATCTTATAGGCGGAAATGGTATTGGAGCCGTAGTTGCCCACGTAGACGTGGTGGGTGTTGGGAGAGACCGCCACGGGGTAGGGACTGTTGCCCGTCGCAAACGGCGAGCCCTCCACGGGCGTCAGCGCGCCGGTCATTGAGTTGATTTTGTAGGCTGACACATTGTTGGAGCCATTGTTGACGACGAAGACGAAATTGCTGGTTGAATCGACCGCCACAGCCGTGGGATTGGTGCCGGCTCCAAACGGCGCCACCAGCGTCAGCGCGCCGGTCGCCGGGTTGATCGTATAGGCGGTCACATTGTTCGAGGCGTCGTTGGCCACATAAGCGAACCTACCCATAGGATCGATCGCCACTCCATAGGGAGAAGCGTCCGTCACAAACGGCGACCCCGCGACCTGCGTCAGCACGCCGCTCGTCGGGTTGATCGTGTAGCCGGTCACAGTGTCGGAGCCCTCGTTGGCCACATAAGCGAACTTGCCCAGGGGATCGATTGTTATCGCAAGGTTATCCGCGGCGCCGGTAGCAAATGGGGACCCCGCGATCTGCGTCAGCACGCCGCTCGTCGGGTTGATCTTATAGGCGGAAACATTGTCAGAGCCATAATTACTGGCGTAGACGAACTCGTTCGTTACGAGGCCGACCGCGCTTTTCGCCGAATGAATTTGCGAGCCGAGGGATCCGCCTGACGGCGTCATCTTCTCTGAAGATCCGGAGCTCGAACAGGCAGCGAGGAGTGCCGCTATTGCTAACGCTTCTAAGGTTCGAATCACGAGCTGAGTCTGCCGCATGGAGAAGCCAATCATTCTTGAGCCCGCCAAAGAGCCAAGCGAAGCGGTCCGGGAAACGCCTACCGAACGGTCGGGATCAAACGCAACGGGCCCAAAAACAGGTTTGATTCGAGCGATCGGCACAGATGCAATTAGGTTGCCGACGCGAGCAAACCTTCCGCCAGCGGCGGAGCGCAGCGATCTGCGCCGCTTTGGGGCCGAGCTTAACACTGCCACCGACGAACTTTCGGCAGGGTAGGGCCATGCAAATGCCGGACATGAAGGTGTGTTCATGACGCCGTCTATTCTGGTAGCAACGTGGGATAGCGGGCTATTCTGCGTTACTGGAAGGACGGTCTATCAGGAACTCGCCGATCGATCGGTTCGCAGCCTGGTGGCCGACGAACAGGGAAGAACGCTCGCAATTGTTGGTGGCCAATCGCTGCGTCGACGATCCTCCGACGGCGAATGGACTGAAATAGCAAAGGGCGAGTTCGAACTTTCATGCTGCGTCCCAATCGGCGACGTTGTCTTCATGGGAACCGACGACGCGCGTATCCTGCGCGTTGGTCCCGACGGTGAGCATCACTGCCTGACGGGTTTTGACGCCGTAGAGGGTCGCGACAAGTGGTACGCAGGAACGGCGGTGGTCGATGGAAAGCCGATGGGGCCGCCCCTTGGAGTTCGTTCGATGGCGGCGACTTGCGATGGTACCGTGCTTCTGGC
>JABCZE010000309.1 GCA_013289785.1 Vulcanimicrobiota bacterium
GTGCCATTTGCGTGCGAGCTTCCGATAGGCCGACTTGATGTCTTTCTCGGCCGAGTTCTTGGGCACGCCCAAGACGGAATAGTAGTCCTTAAAATTCATGGGCATCCGACGTTATTCGCCGGAGCGTTTGGCGACGATTACCTTCGCGGGCCGAAGCAGCTCGTCGCCGAGCGTGTAACCCTTCTCGGCGACCTCGACGACGGTGTCGTCCGCCTCACCGTTCGCAGCCGACGTGCCGATGGCTTCGGCAACGCGCGGATCGAACGGTTTGCCCTTAACGTCGATGGCTCGGACACCTTCGCCCGCGAGCAGCGCCTCGAAACCGCGCAGCGTCTGTTCGACGCCGCCGCGCAGCGTGTCGCCGCCGGCATTGGATTGCAGCGCCCGCTCGAGATTATCGAGCACCGGCAGAAAGCGTTCGATCAGCATGCGCCGGCGCGACGAAACCAGCGAGTCGAAGTCGCGCTGCATGCGTTTCTTGTAGTTGTCGAAGTCGGCGACGGCCAACAAGAACTTGCCGTAGTTCTCGTCGGCACGAGCGTTGGCCGCAGCGAGCTGTTCTTCGAGGGACAGCTGCTGCGGCGCTTGCTCTTCGATCGTGGCCTCTCCGGCCTCGGTCCTTAAAACCGATGGATCGTTAAACATCGAGTCGTTCAACGAGCCGGCGCCTACTGCGCTTCCTTGAACTCGGCGTCGATGACGTCGTCGCTCGGCGCTCCGGCGCCGCCGCCGGAACCGTTGGACGTCGGCGCGCCGTCGCCCGTACCCGGCTGCTCGCCCTGCGGCGCCGCGGCCTTGTAGAGCAACTCGGCCATTTTATAGCTGGCCTGCTGCAGCGCATCGATTGCCGGCTTGATCTGCTCGACGGTGCCGTTTTCGCTGATCTGCTTGAGTTCTGCGAGCGCCCGCTCGACGTCGCCCCGCGGACCCGCATCGAGTTTGTCGCCGACTTCTTTGAGCGATTTTTCCGTCGAATAGATCAGACTCGACGCGTTGTTGCGCACTTCGGCTTCGTCGCGTCTGGCTTTGTCGGCCGCCCCTTGAAGCTCGGCATCGCGGACCATACGCTCGACTTCGTCCTTGTTGAGATTGGTCGAAGCGGTGATCGTGATCTGCTGCTCTTTGCCGGTTCCGAGATCCTTCGCGCTGACGTTCACGATGCCGTTGGCATCGATGTTGAACGTCACCTCGATCTGCGGCACGCCGCGCGGTGCCGGTGGAATCCCTTCCAGCCGGAATCGCCCGAGCGTCTTGTTATCCGGTGCCATGGGGCGTTCGCCTTGCAGCACGTGAACTTCCACCGAGGTCTGGCCGTCTTCGGCCGTCGTGAAGATCTGCGACTTCTTCGTCGGAATCGTGGTGTTCCGATCGATCAGCTTGGTCATCACGCCGCCGAGCGTTTCGAGGCCCAGTGAAAGCGGCGTTACGTCGAGCAATACGACGTCGCGCACTTCGCCGGCCAGAACTCCGGCTTGGATGGCCGCACCGACCGCCACGACTTCATCGGGGTTGACGGTGAGATTCGGCTCTTTGCCCGTCAGCTTGCGAACGAGTTCTTGGATGACCGGCATGCGCGTCGCGCCGCCGACCATGATCACTTCGTCGAGCTTCGAGACGTCGAGCTTTGCATCGGCGATCGCGTTGTGGAACGGTCCCACGCAGCGATCGGTAAGATCGCCCGTCAGCTCTTCGAACTTCGCTCGGGTGAGCGTGTAGTCGAGGTGCTTGGGCCCTTCTTGGTCGGCCGTGACGAACGGCAGATTGATGCTCGTCTGCACGACCGACGAAAGCTCGATCTTAGCCTTTTCGGCCGCTTCGGTGAGCCGCTGCATCGCCTGCTTGTCTTTGCTCAGGTCGATTCCCTGATCGCGACGGAACTGATCCACCAGCCACTCGACCACGCGATGGTCGTAATCGTCGCCGCCGAGATGGGTGTCGCCGTTGGTTGCTTTGACTTCGAAAACGCCGTCGCCGACCTCGAGGATCGACACGTCGTACGTGCCGCCGCCGAGATCCCAGACGAGGATCGTCTCGTTGCCTTTTTTCTCCAGGCCGTACGCGAGTGCGGCAGCCGTGGGTTCGTTGATGATGCGAAGAACGTCGAGCCCGGCAATCTTGCCGGCGTCTTTGGTTGCTTGACGCTGCGAATCGTTGAAGTAGGCGGGCACGGTGATGACCGCTTTGGTCACGCGCTCGCCAAGATAGTTGCTCGCGTCGTTGACGAGCTTCTGCAGGATCATCGCCGAAATTTCTTGTGGCGTGTAATCCTTGCCGTCAATCTTGACGTGGTAATCGGCCTCACCCATGTGTCGCTTGATCGAGCTGATCGTGCGATCGGGATTGGTGATTGCCTGGCGCTTCGCGAGTTGTCCGACGAGACGTTCGCCGGTCTTTGTAAATGCTACGACCGAAGGCGTCGTACGCGAGCCTTCGGCGTTGGGAATAACGGTGGGTTGCGTTCCCTCCATTACGGCGACGACCGAATTGGTCGTGCCTAGGTCGATGCCGACCGTCTTAGCCATGAAACTTTCTTACCTCGTTTTCATAAATTTTCCGTGCCGCCCTGGACCAGCTGAACCGGCAACTGCGCTCGAGGCCGAGGTTACGAGCCCTGCGCGCTGCCGGCGGCGCCTTGCCGCTTACGGACAATCCGGATTGGAACTACCGCACCATGATACACGATGCGGTAGCGTAGTTGTTTCGCAAATCACAACCCGCCCCGCGGGCCTAGAGTTGCAGGGTCCCCCTGCTTGTCATACTCAGCCCCTCCTTGTCATCCTGAGCGCAGTCGAAGGACGGGCTACGGTTGCTGCTGCTGTTCCTCGGGCTGCTGCTGTTGCGGCTGCGGCTGGGCGGCCGGGGTTTCGCTCAGCTTGATCGCGACAAACTTCTTGAGGCCGCGCGACCAGACGTTGAGCCGGATCGTGTCGCCAGGCTTCTTGGACGCGATGTAGTCGTGGAGGTCCTTGATGCTGTTGAAGTCCTTGCCGTCGGCCTGAAGAATGACGTCGCCTGGTTGGAT
>JABCZE010000310.1 GCA_013289785.1 Vulcanimicrobiota bacterium
GTTATATGCTGCCAGCGCGGTCGAATAGGGATCGGCGTAACGCCCCCGGTACGCATCGGCATATCCCCCGATGAGTGCCGCCGCCGCCTCGATCGACGCAAACGGGTCGTACGGATCCAAGCCGACGTCTGCAGCGGTCTCCGGCATGAACTGAGCGATCCCGATCGCGCCGGCCGAGGAGAGTGCCTGCGGATCGTACGCCGATTCTTGCAAGAGCGTTGCGCCGAGGAACTCCGCGGGGAGTGAATGGCTGCGGGCCGCGCGCGCCGTCGCTCCGGCAAACAGCAGTGCGTAGGCCGGTTGTAAACGCGGATTGGTCCGGAGAATCGCGCGGGCAATCGCGAGGTCCGCGCCATCGACCGCCGGCCCGTCGCGAATCAAGACGGCGCCTCGGAGTGCGTCAACGCGGGCGGGCGACGGCCAGCTTAACGCGATATTAAGAGTCCGCCGTAGTTGGGGCGGCGCGATTGTTCGGGCGTTGGTATGGTATATGGTAGGTAGCGTGCACCCGGACAACACTATAGCCGCCGCAAACGAGACACCATGAATCGTAAATCCGCCGCATAAGGGGACGAAACGCATGTTCTTTGTCACGGCTCTCATCGTTACGCTCGTCGTTGGAGACTTTGGTTCGACGTTCTTCTATCACGTGCCGCAGCATCTGTGGTTCACGCTGCACTTGCGCACGCACCACGACCGCCGGCGCCCGTACTTCGATCACGCCGTGCTGTCGACCGATCCGGCGGTCTTGCTCGATGGTTTCCTGGGTGCCATTCCATACATAATCGTTGCCGCTTTGCTTTGGCGCCTCTCCTGGCCCGGCGCGGTTGCCGGCCTCGCCCTCGGCCAACTCCACGTCTGGTGGCGCCACACCAGCGAGCTGGGCTGGCGGACCCCGACCTGGGCCCGGGCCCTCTTGCGGCCCCTAGGAATCGTCCTTCCCGAGGACCATGACGGACATCACCGAAATCCCGAGGTCGAGTTTGGCGACATCTTCCGCTTCTACGATGCGCCGGCTCGCGCGCTCTTGTCTTGGCTCGCACCAACGGGCCGTCGAGCGCGGAATGCCGGCCGGCGCGCGACCAGGAGGGTTCCGGCCAGAGCTTAATCGGGGGGTCCTATGGCCAAACGGGCGCTACTTTTGATCTCGGACACGGGCGGCGGCCACCGCAGCGCCGCGAACGCGATCGTGGCTGCCCTCAATGAACCCGGCGCCCACGAGCCGTTTGAGACACGGATCGAGGACGTTGCAGCCCATTGCGCCTTCCCGTTGACCCAGCTCGGGCTGGGATACAGCATGGCTCTGCGCTACGCTCCGCCACTCTACGGCGCGCTGTACTACGCGACCAACGGACGCCGGCGCTACCGCGCGCTGGTGCGTTTCTGCGAGCCGCTCTACCGCGAGCGCCTACGCGACCTCTTTATTAGTTACCGGCCCGACGTTATCGTTTCGGTCCATCCCTTGCTCAACCACGCGGCGATGCGCGCGCGCGACGACGCGCACATGCAACACGTTCCGGTCGTCACGGTCATCACCGATCTGGGCAAGGTTCACGAGTCGTGGCTCGTCCCCAACGTCGACGCCGTCGTCGTTCCGGCTCGCGAAGTCTACCAACGCGCGCTTTCGCGCGCGGTGCCGACCCGGCGGTTGCATCTGCTCGGGCACCCGATTCATCCGAAGTTCGACGACGTCACCGGAAGCAAAGCGAGCCTGCGCGCGGCGCTCAATTTGCCGTCCGACAAAACTCCGGTTGTGATGCTGATGGCGGGCGGCGAAGGCGGCGGCAAACTTCTTTCAACGGCACTAGCACTCGCAAAGGCCAAACTTTCCATCGAGCTCGTGGTCGTCTGCGGCCGCAACGAACCGCTCGAAGCGAGGCTCAAAGAACTCGCCCGTTCGCTCCCCACCAAGATGCACGTCCTCGGTTTCACCGATAAAATTCCCGAGTATTTTCGCGCCGTCGATCTTCTGGTTACGAAGGCCGGCCCCGGAACGCTTGCCGAGGCAAACGCCGCGCAGCTTCCGGTTATCGTCTACGACTACGTCCCGGGCCAGGAGCGCGGTAACGTCGACTTCGTGCGTCGCAACGGTCTTGGTTTGATCGCGCTCAACGGCGCAGCGGCGGTCGTGCGCGCCGTCAAGGCGCTCATCGCCGCGCCCGACCGGCTCGAGATGATTCGCCACAACCAAGAAGTCGTCGCCCCACGCCACAGTTCTCGCCGCATTGCCGCACTGATCTGCGAGATGACGGAGCACGCGCTCCTAGAGACCGCCGCCGCCGTTTAGCCCGCTCTCGCTAGAGCCTTAGGCAGTACCTGTGATAGCCGTTCGTCGTTGAAACGGCGTCCTCCGTAGCCCACGGACCGTAGTCTATCTCGTGCAAGCCAGAGCGCACACCGGTAAAGAGAAGCGAGACGCGCTGTGGGTCATCGCCGCTAACGACGACTTTCTGCAGAGCGTCGCCATCCAGCGAGGCTTGCAAGACGTCTCCTGTCAGCGCATTCTCTTGGTTCGAGAAGAAGTGGTTGACGAACATCTGGAACCGGAGCATTATCCAACCGCGCCCCATGAAGGCCGTGTCCGCTATTGCGTCGGGGCCACCGTCCACGAAAAGCCCATCGTGCTTTGAGCACGCCTTCCGACCGGGATTCGACTTTCCGGCACTGACGAACTCAAAATTGTTAAGGGGCACATATCCGTCGATCGAGCATTCAACGGCTCCGACGGCGCGAGGATCCAGCAGACCGGCGATGGGAAGAATGGGAACGCCGGTTAACCCTTCGCCGTAGGCGAGTTCGTCCGCCATCCACGTTTTTTTCGGACCGTATAGACGAATCCGTACGCCGACGGCGAGCGCGGAAGTCGGAGGGTTATCGACTCGAAAGGAAACTCGCTGCGTGGCCTCAAGCTGGCATATTGAGACCACGGCGTGGACGGCGCACCCGTCGAGCTCTGCGCCGTCATTCCAAGAGCGGCTATCGGAGCGACGACGAGAGCGATTCCCAATTTTAGTAG
>JABCZE010000311.1 GCA_013289785.1 Vulcanimicrobiota bacterium
GCGGTCTTTCTTCAAACCATCTTCGAGGCTCTTGATGACTTTGTTGCGATCGCCTTCGGACGACATGTCGATGAAGTCACAGACGATGATGCCGCCGATGTCGCGCAGGCGCACCTGGCGCGCGATCTCCTCAGCCGCTTCAATGTTCGTCTTGAGGATCGTGTCCTCGAGATTACGGCCGCCCGTAAACTTACCGGAGTTCACGTCGATCACGGTTAGCGCTTCGGTCGACTCGATGACGATCGAAGCGCCGGAGGGCAGGTTGATCTTCGGCTTCATGAGCTTCTGCAGTTCGGCATCGATCTTATAATCGTCGAAGAGCGTGCGGCCCGAGTTGTAGTACTCGATACGATCGATGTACTGCGGACCCAGCAACTGAAGAAAATCTCGAACCTTGCGGAACTCCTCCTCGTCGTCGATCAAAACCCGCTCGACGTCCGCGGTGATAAAGTCACGCGCCGCCTTATAGATCAGGTTCATGTCTTTATGCAGCAGCGACGGCGATTGCGCCCGTTTAAAGCGTTCGAGGATGCCGTGCCACATTCGTATCAGCACGCCCAGGTCGGCGATCAGCTCGGCTTCGCTGACGCCCGCAGCGGCGGTGCGCACGACGGTCGCCATCCCTTCGGGGCGAATTCGCTTCATCACGCTCTTGAGGCGATTGCGCTCGTCGGCCGACTCGATCTTGCGCGAAACCCCGGAGTACTTTCCGGTCGGCATCAGGATCAGATAGCGGCCGGGCAGCGAGATGTTCGTCGAGATCCGCGCGCCTTTGAGGCCCCGCGGCTCTTTGACGATCTGCACGAGGACGTCGTCGCCGCGTTTGACCTTCTCGCTTATCGTGAAGCCGCCGTGGCCTTGGGTGATTTCGACGTCGCCGATGTTCAGCGGCTGTTTGTTGATGTCGTCGACGTACAGAAAGGCGTTACGCCCAAGTCCGATGTCGACGAATGCCGCCCCCATGCCGGGCAGCACGTTCTGCACTTTACCTTTGTAAATCGAGCCGATGACCTTCTCTTCACGCTCAATGTAGAGCTCTGCTAAGTCACCGTCCTCGAGTATGGCGACCCGATTTTCCCACGGGTCGCTCGAGATCAATATCTCGCTCGACAAATTATCCTCAATTGTAGAGCTCGCATCTCGCCGCGCCTACCGTTGCCGGGGCGCCGTGCGGGCGGCGCTCTGCGCCGCGCTGGTTTGAGCTCTTAAAAAATCTTTGTTAGTAATAAACCTCTGCCGACGGCCCTTCGTTGCAAAACGCAGCCAGCCGGCCTGACTGCTTCCTCTGTTCCTCCTCCCGGGAAAATGGACCTGCCGGTTTTATTCGCTATCGGGGATGCGGCGGTCGAGCGGCTGTTTTTCGAAGTCGCGCGCGCTCATCGCCGTCGGAATCGGGACGAACGCGCGCGGAGCCTGCAAGAAATCGAAGCAATCGGCCTCGGGAGAGGTCGCGCGCGCGTCGGATGCCGAGAGAGTGGCTAGGCCGAAGCGATCCTCGACAAAACGCAGCAGGCTGCCGTGTTCGTAGTCGACGTGAGAAACGTAGCCCTGCTTTGCGTACGGCGAAACGATCAAGAGCGGCACCCGGTACCCCAGCCCGTCGTAGTCCAGCATTTTGGGCGCAACGTGATCGTACCAGCCGCCGGGATCGTCCCAAAAGACGAAGATCGCCGTCGATTTCCAGTACGGCGATTCGCCGATGGCATTGACGAGCGAGGCGACCCACTTCGGACCCGTATCCGAGTTACACCCGGCGTGATCCGAGTTCGCGCACGTCGGCGTGATCCACGTCACCGCGCCCAGACCTTCCTTCTTGAGATCGGCGAAGAACCGGGTCTGCGGGCTGATCACGTCCTTCTTCCAATAGCGGCTGTAGCGAATGTGCTGCACCGCCTGAAAGGCGTTCCAGAAATTGCCGTCCGCGCTCAGCGCCGAAGTGTAATATTTCCATGGAAGCTTTGCGGCGTTCAACTCGTCGGCGAGCGTCTCGTAGTTGAAACAAGGGGAAATGAACGCTCCGATCGTGCGTTGCTGCGTGAGCGTGGAGATCAAATCGTTTGGACCGCCGCCGCAGCCCCAAGCCGCCTGCGGAATGTTCACCGACGTGCCGGCTTGCGCCGCGATGATGTATTGATGCGAGACGAAACTGCTGATATCGACGTTTGAGACGAACATGTGGTCGGCCAAGACGTACTGCGCCGCCATGTCGAGATACGGCTCGATCTCGTGCTGTGGAACGTAGCTGTATTGCGGATGGCGGATCGGGCAGCCGGGCTCTCCCGGCCCGCCGCAGCCGACGCCTTCTTGGTCGAAGCCGTTCATCCGGCAGTTGGTTCCCGGATATGTCCCGGTGCCGTTGCAGCTTGTGACGAACGCGTTAAAGCTGTGCTCGAGATCCCAGCTCGTCTTGAGGCCTATGGGCTTGAGCGCAATTTTGTTCCCGTGGATGCCGTAACCGTACGACTGAGTGTCGGCGCCGGGCGCGCCTTGAAAGAGGTTGTCGAAACTTCGGTTCTCTTGAACGATGATGACGACGTGGTCGATGACGCCTTTCGCGGGGCCGGTAGGAAAGACGGACGAGGACGCGCCGCCGCAGGCCGACAGCATCGCGGCGCACGCCACAAAGGCCAGCTTCATGCGTTGCCCAAAACGTTGCGATCCCGCTGCGAAAAAATGTTTAGAAGGATGCCGAGAGCGGCGAAATCGGTCAGCATCGCCGACCCGCCGTACGACATGAACGGCAGCGGAATTCCGGTAATCGGCATGACTCCGACCGTCATCCCGACGTTGACGAGCACGTGGAAGAAGAGCATGCCCACCAAGCCGCCGGCAAGTAGGAAACCGAAGCGGTCGCGAGCGACGAGCATCGTGCGGATGCCCGCGTAAAGGACGGCGGCATAGAGTCCCAGCGCCAGCATCGCGCCGGCGAATCCCCACTCTTCTGCAAGCACCGTGAAAATAAAATCTCGCGAGTGTTCGGGAACGAAGTTCAACTGCGTTTGCGTGCCGTGGTAG
>JABCZE010000312.1 GCA_013289785.1 Vulcanimicrobiota bacterium
TTTTCTCGGGAAACGGCGCTTCTGGCCCCACGGTTAAGAAGATGCACGTAAGGGCGGCGAGACAATCCGAAAACCTCGCGTGGGATACCTCAGGTGGGAAGACGGCTCAGAACGGATACTGGGCGGCAGAAACCTTTGAGTTTAATGCAGTCAACGCGACCACGCAACTCAGATTTAACAGCCAAGATCGTCCACGCTCAGATTGTGGCCCCGTAGTGGCCGGTATAAGCGTCAATTCAGATTAGCCCAACGCCGAAAAGGCAACGGACAGGGGCTGAGGCCGCTTCGGATGGCTCAAAGAGGAGAACGACGGTGAAGATAACGGTGGCGATCCGGCGTGTATTCGAAGCATCTGCCGCTGCGGCGATGCTAGCGGGGTGCGGCGCGCCGCAGCCGCCGGTCGGCGAGCCCGGTGGCACAGTCCAGCCAAGTACCGCAACAGGCCCATTGATCTACGCTGCAAATACGGCTGGCGAGGTGTACGTCGTCTCATATCCCGCCGGAACGGTGGTGGGGTCTTTCAGTATAAAGCCGGACCTCCCGCTCGGTTTATGCTCGGATTCAAGCGGCAACGTTTTCTTGATTGCTGAATACAGTGGGAATCAGGACTATATCTATGAGTACACACACGGCGGAATTTCGCCGATCGCAACGCTATCAGTACCGCAGTACGATTCCTTCAGTTTTGGATGTGCGCGCGACGCGACGACCGGAAACTTAGCAGTCATCAACGACTCGTGGAACGGCGCTCCCGGCAACGTACAAATCTTCCCGGACGCGCAAGGCGACCCGATGACGTACTCGGTCTCCAACTGGACAACCTATGAAGGGTTAAGCTATGACAGCAGCGGCAATCTATTCGTTGACGGCGGGGGCGGAAGCTCACCGTATCAGCTAGCCGAGCTTCCCATGGGTACAAGTGGTTTTCAGGGCGTCACTCTAAACGAAATGCTGAGCACACCCTACCTCATGCAGCCGATGCCAAGTGGGCTGGCAATACAGACGTTCCGCAACGTTCGGCAGAACAGAGGCCAAATATCACTGATCGCGATTTCCACCTCAGGCGCTACGGTCACAAAAACAATTGACGTTCGCGGCTGGAACTACGGAGGAAGAGGATTCAATATCTTTAGCCGCCGACTCATCTCGATCTGTCGGTCCGACGCTCTATGCCTCTGGCGCTATCCGGGAGGCGGGAGAGTTCTCAAGAAGATTACGGAATTCTCGGGGTACCCTTGGATTTATGCCCTTACACTAAGCGTCGAGCCTCAGTAATGAACGGGACGAACTTGCGCGATATCTCTCGGCGTCGGAGGTTAGCCGGCTAGGGTCGCATGTCGCAGAGGCGCTTCAGTTAAGGGAGGCGCGCCTATCGCGCGGGCGAACAAGCGCGCGTGCCGTTTCTCTTTGCAATGCTCCTTGCGTTGGCCGCGCCGACCACGCTCGTCGATACGTTCGTCGGCACGTCGGGGACGCCGGCCGGCGGCCCGATCGATACGTTCCCAGGCGCCGACCTTCCCTTCGGCATGGTGCAGTGGAGCCCGGATACGCCCTCGCAAAATGCCGGCGGCGGCTACGAGTACAACGACAATCACATCACCGGCCTGAGCCTAACCCACCTCAGCGGGCCGGGGTGTAACGTCTTCGGCGACTTCGGCATCTTGCCGATAGCCGGAGCGCTGCCGTCGTCGCCCGCAACGGCATCTGCGCCGTTCTCGCACGCAAGCGAAGAGAGCGCGCCCGGATGGTACGTTGTCTCGCTCGGTGAGCCTGCCGTTCGCGCCGAGTTAACGGTGACGACGCGTACCGCGATTGGCCGCTTCACCTTTCCCGCGACGTCGCAAGCCAATCTGCTCGTCAACGCCGCCTCGAATCAGGCGGGCGTTCTCGACTCCAACGTTCGCATCGACGGCTCCACCGAAATCTCCGGTTCGGCGACGAGCGGTTTCTTCTGCGGGATGCCCGATCAATACACCGTCTATTTCGTCGCGCAGTTCGACCGGCCGTTTCGCGCGCACGGAACGTGGCAGGCTAACCGCAGCTTTCCGAATGCGTCGTCGGCGCGGGGCCCCGCGGCGGGAGGCTGGCTGACCTTCGATGCGACCCTGAACCGCCAGGTCCAAATGAAGGTCGGCCTCTCCTTTGTCAGCACGGCCGGCGCGCGCGCGAACCTTGCAGCGGAGAACCCTGGCTGGAACCTGATCGGCGTCCGCGACCGCGCGACCGAAAAATGGAGCGGGATGCTGCGCCGCATCGCCATCGACGGCGGCACCACATCGCAGCAAAAAATATTTTACACGGCCTTCTATCACACACTGCTCCATCCCAACGTCGTCAGCGACGTGACGGGAGCGTACCGCGGCTTCGACGGCCGCGTGCAGCACGCTGCCGCCGGGCACGCCGAATATGCAAACTACTCCGATTGGGACATCTACCGCACCGAAGTGCCGCTGCTCGCGTTGATCGCGCCGGGTGAAACGAGCGATATGATGCAGTCGCTCGTCGACGCGTATCGTCAAGAGGGCTGGCTGCCGCGCTGGCCGCTCGTCAACGGGCCGACCAGCGTGATGGGCGGCGATTCGGTCGACGCGGTCATCGGTGGTGCCTACGCGTTCGGCGCACGCGCCTTCGACACGCGCGGTGCGCTCGCGGCGATGATCAAGGGCGCGACCAGCACGCAACCGCCGCCGGCGCAAGGCTGGTACTTCGAGCGCTGGGAACTGCACGACCAGTACTTGCAGCGCGGATACGTGGTCAACACGCACACGACCTCGGTCGCTCCGGTCCCCAACGGCGCTTCCGAAACGCTCGAATACGCGCTGGACGATTTTGCAATTTCGCGACTCGCGCTGGCCGCCGGCGACCGTTCGGCGTATCGCGACTACTTCGCGCGATCGTCGAACTGGGCGACGCTCTTTAACGCGGCAACCGGCTGGATTGCGCCGCGCGATCCGGACGGCGCCTTCATGCAGGCGCCGCTGACCGAAAATGGGCAGAGCGGTTTTCAAGAA
>JABCZE010000313.1 GCA_013289785.1 Vulcanimicrobiota bacterium
ACTACCACGACGACGAATACCGCCGCGATCGCGCCGAAGAATGCGCTAAGAGTCACGAGCAAGGGCCACCCGGCGGGTGCTACTTGGAAGAACCAACGATATCGGTGCCAGTCGTGCGAAACACCCCTGCATCGTCCAATCCACGTAAGCGCCACCCGGCGCCAGCGCGTACGACCCTAACCCCAATGCGATGGAGTAAAGGAGGGCCAATAGCACGCAAATACCGAGCGATCTCAGCACGGCCAGGCGATCGAGTTACTCCGGGTCGCCGTGCGAGATCGGTTCGGCGTGCGTGATGAAGTATTGCGCGTCGTGTTCCGACGGAATTACGGTGAAGGCACGCGGTTTTTGGTCGTAGTTGAAGACGTCGCCGATGCTGCTCGCCCGCTGGTCGGTCGTCCCAAGCGATCCGAGGCTGAAGTTGTCCTCGACGTATTTCAGGATGCTCGCGAACTCGTATTGCGTGTGCGAGATATAGCCGGCCTGGCTCGATTTGCCGAGCTTGGCGTATGGCGAAACCACGATCATCGGCACGCGAAGTCCAAGGCCGCCCTGATCGTCGCGGCACTGTGATTTCGAGAGGCACGGAGGCGCTGCGTTATCATAGAGCCCGCCCCAGTCGTCCCAGAGGATGACGATCGCCGTCGAGTTCCAGTACGAACTTTGCCCGACGGCATTGACGACGCTGGCGACCCAGGCGGGGCCATCGTCGACGGTTCCATCGCCAATGTGATCGGAGTTTTGATCCTCGGGGATTACCCAAGAAACGGCGGGCAACGAACCCCCCGAGATGTCGTTGAAGATGTTGGTCTCCGGCATGGAGACGTTCGTGCCCCATTCCTTGCCGTACCGCACGGGATAGATTACGTCGAATGCGTTGAGCAGCGCGCCGGCGCAAGTCTTACACCGCTGGCTGCCCGGGCAGTCGTCGCTCGACGGCGACCCCACGAAGCAAGGGGTATAATATTTCCAGCTCACTCCTGCCGCGTCGAGCAAGTCGCGCAGCGTTTCATAGGCTGAGCTTCCGTAGGGGAATTTGTTCGAGCAAGGCTCGGGGCCGGCGTCTTCTTCCCATTTGCGACCGGTCGTGATTAGGTCGGTTTTGCTGGTAACCGGTCCGTCGCAACCCCACGGTTGACCGGTCGGCGTGTCGATCATGCTCGAGCCGGTACCGTACGTTCCGCCGAGGGCCGTACCGCCGCGGATTAGATCTTGATGCGCGGTAAAGCTGCCGCTGCCTTGGGTTTGAAACATTGCGTCGGCGAGCACGTACTGCTCGGCCATATCCCAATACGGCGCGATATCGGTTGGGTTGACGTACTGGTAAGGATAAAGACCTGTCGCTTTCCCGCGGGTCCAGTTGCGCTGACAGACGCCATTCGGTTCAAGATTAAAGCCGTCCATCTTTCCGCCGTCGTAGGCCTGAGTGAAGGAGTAGTAACAATGGCCGATGTCGCTGTTCGGCGACGGAATCAGCCCTTGTTCTTTCAGCTGCACCGTCTTCTCGACCCATTTGGCGCCCTTTTTAACCTTCTCTTTGCCGGACTTGGTGCTATTGGTGCCGGGAAATCCCGCGAAGAAATTGTTGAAACTGCGGTTTTCCTGAACGACGATGACCACGTGTTGGATCGGCGAGCTTCCGGAATGCCGGTGCAGTGACAGGCTATTCGCAAGCTGCGGGGTGCTGCCGGCACCGCCGCATCCGGCTAGAGCGGTCACCGTCACGCCGGCAAGAATTGCACGCCGGCCAAAATCTAGTACTCTCATCGAGCTCCTTCCTAACGCCACGAACCGGCGCTTTCGACGCCGAGGGCCGTCCATCCTAAGCTCCGCAAGCGGGCCACCGGTTGCGGAACCCGTTTTTTGGGTAACCTGCAGCATGCCTTTGATCGAAATCGTTCTCGTACTGATCGTCGTTGGGGTGCTGCTCTGGCTGGTGAACAGCTACATCCCAATGGCCGGTCCGATAAAATCGCTGCTGAACGCCGTCGTCGTCATCGTGATGGTAATCTGGGTCCTCAAAGTTTTTGGCCTCTGGCAGTACCTCATGCACATTCGCGCGGGCTAAGTTTCCGTCGCCGGGTATTGGGGCCCGGCAGCGGGAATCCAGTCGAATGAAGTTTGGTCTGATTCTTACCACCGCGATCGTTGCGGTCGCGCTCTTTGCCGCCTCGTCGCCTTTTGCGGCGGCGGCGCCGAGCGGCTTAGCCTGGGATTCGGTATCGAAGCTGGCGATGACCACCGATCCGTCCTCGCTGCAGCCGGGCTCGTTCGACGACGACTACTCCGCGGCAGCGTCGGCGCAGCCGCCGGCTCCCGGAGGCGGCGGACTCTTTGGCCAGTTCAAGCAGAGCATCGCGAATGCCCAGAGTGCTGCGCAGATGATGCAGACCGGGATGGCCCAGAAGCACTATGTGGCCGGCTCGAAAGAGCGCACCGATCTGGTTTCGATGCAAACCGCAACGATTACCGACTGCGTCGCGCGGACGATCACGACGCTCAACCTGCGAAACAAGACCTATCGGGTGGTATCGATGGATCAGCCAACGGCCGCGTCCTCAGGAGGAAGCGGCAGCGCCGGATCGGCGCCGAAGGACGACGGCACGAAGGTTGCAATCACCGTTGCCAATACGGCGCTTGGCGCGCGATCGGTCGGAGGCCAGCAAACCAACGGCTACCGGTCCGACACGACGATCACCGAGACGAAGCCGACCGGCGAGTCACATACGCAAAATCTGAATGTGGTCGGATATTACACGGCTTTTACTCAGCCGTTTCCGCACTGCTCGGGCTCCAGGCCGTGGTCGGGCGACTCGATGTCGCCCGCGCAAGGCATGGCGATGATGGCTGCCGCCTCGAGGGTGATGCGCGAGCTGGCCACGGCCGGCGTCGACAAACGGTTTAGCCTCACGCAAAGCGGGCCGATGCTGCCGTTCGGGAACTTCTCGATGTACCAAGCGGTCACGTTTTCCGCCAAGAACGGCCAGGGCGCAGCATTCGT
>JABCZE010000314.1 GCA_013289785.1 Vulcanimicrobiota bacterium
GAGTGAAACCGGCCATATAGAATTTTTGCTCCTTCTAGACGAGTCTGCGGTTCTTACGGCGGAAAAGCGAGCCTCCTGCTTAACAATAAGACGCCATTATCACACGTGGGCAGTGCCCTGCTCGAAGAAATTCGATCGATAGATGCTCGCGCGCAGTCGCACGCAAATCTCGACACGATCGCCGAGCATCGCACGTACCCGGTGCGCAAGGCAAGCCAGCCCGGCAGCAGCTGCGCCCGACCATTGCGCACCATAAGGCAGCGGCCGCCCGCACTTGGGTCCGCTCAGCCAACTTCAAGGCTTTGCGGCTATGCTCGCAGGCATACCAGGCCGGTTATTTCCAACCGGTGGAGTGTTAGATTTGGCTGTGAAAGTTGACGGAAATCGAGTGGATTGTGGTGGCTTGCTCGTTCTCTGCCTGGCGGCCCGCCTGCCAGGCCTGACTGCGTGCTGAGAAGAAAGCCGACGGTGCGATGACTCGTCTTTTCGGAATCTGTGGCCTCCTGGGACTGCTCTACGGATGTAGCGGGGGTTACCTGCCGTACGCCTCCCACGCGATGGATCCGGGGAGCCTCGATTCGCTCGTTACGAACGCATCCCAGGCCAACGGGGTTCCGCCGGGGCTGGTGCGGGCGGTCGTCATGGCGGAATCGGGCGGAAACCCGTCGGCAATTAGTATTGCCGGGGCGCAGGGCCTCATGCAGTTGATGCCCGGTACCGCGGCCGGCTGCGGCATCGCCGATCCATTCGACGCCACGCAGAACGTCTCGTGCGGCACGAGCTACCTGCGCTCCCTGCTGAACCGGTACCACGACAACGTTACGTTAGCCGTCGCGGCATATAACGCCGGACCGGGAGCCGTGGATCGCTATCACGGTGTGCCTCCGTATGCCGAAACGCGGGCGTACGTCGTGCGCGTGCTCACCGCGTACCGCAACTATTAACCGTCGGGGCACCGGCGCAAACCGCGAATCCGGCTTCTCTCGATGACCACGATTACTCACCACCAGCCGCTCCCCCGCGTCAGGCTCGCGTTTTTGCGGCTGCCGATTCTCGACAGCTATCTACTCAAAGAGATGCTCGGCCCGTTCTTCTTTGCGCTGGGCGCGTTCTTGTTATTTTGGGCGCTCAACATCTTCTTTCTTGCCGCCGATTACATCATCAATCAGCACGCACCGTTCTTTTTGGTGCTGCGTTTCGTGGTATTTCGCATCCCGCAGGCCACGCCGATGGCGTTCCCGTTCGCATCGCTTTTTGCCGCGCTGTTGGCGATGGGACGGGTCATGGGCGACAACGAGGTAACGGCGATGCGTACGGCCGGCATTTCGGTCATGCGGATCGCCGCGTCTCCGCTGCTATTCGGCATCGGGATGTTCGTGCTTTCCTACTCCATCAACGAGTGGGTCGCGCCGGCATCGGTCGATCTGTCGACGCGGACGTTTTACCAGATCATCTATCATACGGACGCGCTCCCCGTCGAGCCGCAGTTTTTTCGTAAGGATCCCGACACCGGAAACACATTCTACGTAGGCCAGGTCGCACCCGACAACAAGACGATGCTCGACGTGCAGATCTTCAAGCCCGCAAAATACGGCCCGTGGAACGAAACGCTTCAGGCGAAGTCGGCCGTCGTGCAAGGCAGTATCCTCAACCTGCACGAGGTGATCGACACTCGCTACAACGACGACGGATTTCTCACCAACCAGCAGCGCGTCAAGAGTATCTCGATCGGCCTGCCGCTTGGCGAGACGGCTTCGCAGTTCGTCAGCCAGGTGAATAACGATCCCTGGACGATGAGCAGCAAGTCGCTACGCACGCAAGTAAATGCACTTCAGGCCCAGGGCATCGGGGGCACCGCGATGGGAAACCTGCAGATCAATCTTGCCGACAAGTTGTCGTGGCCTTTCGCGTGCATCATCGGGGTCTTGCTCGCCGTTCCTTTGGCGTTGCGTTTCGGTAAGCGCGGGCGCACGCTCGGCATCACCCTTTCGATCATCGCGTTTTTCGGTTACTACCTCATGGTCTCGGCGGCTTCGGCGTTTGGCCGCAACGGGGCGCTCAATCCATTCCTGGCGGCCTGGTTACCCAACGTCATCGTTGGCGTCGCGGGCGCCGTCCTGCTCTGGCTGGAAGAGCGCTGACGACGTGCCGGCGCGGGTGCTAAGACGTCGCGGCGTAACTGCCGCCGCGGTGCTGGCTGCCTACGTAATAAGCCTCTTCCCGCTCGGCGCGCAGGCTGCGAGCGGGCAAGATCAACAACAGCTCGCGCTGCTGCTCTTCAATACGCAGAGCTGCGCCCAGCATTATACCGATAACGCGGTGACCGTGGCCCAAGCCACCGCGACGCCCGCACCGCCGGCCACTCCCGGGCCCCCCAACGTACCGCCGGGTGTGAGCAACGGCACCTACACGCTGAATCCAACCCCGCATCCGTTCCCGGGTCAAACGCCGCCGGTCACTCCGCCGCCGATTCCGTCGGGGACACCCAACCCGGTGGGATCGATGGAGCCGATCTTTCTAGTGCGTGGCGGTGAAACGCCGCCTCCGATTCCACCAGCGGGACAAGCGACGCCGGCACCGACTCCGGAGCCTACCGGAGTCCCGACGCTCTCGCCGGGATACATTGCGGTAATTTCCGATACGTGGACCGGCAACCGCGCGCGCGGCAAACCGAGCGACGCGATCGGCAACGTGCATATCTATTACGCCGACGAAGAGATCGTCGGCGAACGAGCGCACTTCGACGGCATTCGAACGATGATTATCACTGGCCATCCGTTTATCGTCAACCACGAGCACAACTCGATATTGGACGCCGACGTCATCATTTTCGACACCGTCGAACAGACGGCGAAGCTCGTCAACGGTAAAGGGGCCAGCGACGAAGGGCTGGAGCGCGGCTTGGTCCATTTCTCGGCGAACGACCTGTACACGAGCCCCGACGGAACGGCCCACGGCGATAAGCCATACGTTACGACGTGCGAGAACCCGCGCG
>JABCZE010000315.1 GCA_013289785.1 Vulcanimicrobiota bacterium
CAGATGGGACGTCATGGTCGCAATAATATCAACAAGGGAAGCGCCAGCCCACATGCACTCGCAACTGTGCGGTAACTGTGTGGGAATCCGTGTAAGATTGTGTGGTCACTAACCGAACCTTTTAGCGGAAGAGTGGCGGAACTAGGTGGACAACGCAATGATCGTCGATGCCTACCTCAAACGACTTGTCGAGATCGCACGCTCTGGGGTCATTTGGAGTACCGTGGTATCATGACGGCGATGACTGCGAAAAGTTCGATTCTCGACCCCGCGATTGCGGAGTATATCGCCGACTCGACCGTACGCGAGCACCCGACGCTCCGGGAGCTGCGCGAAGAGACCGCACGTCTTTCGCAGTGGCGCATGGCGATCGGCCCCGAGCAGGGTCAGCTGATGGCGCTGCTGGCCCATACCATCGGGGCGAAGCGCTATCTGGAAATCGGCGTCTTCACCGGGTACAGCTCCCTGGCGATGGCGCTGGCACTGCCTTCCGACGGCTACATTCTGGCCTGCGACGTCGACGAAGCGACGACGGCAGTAGCCCGCCGGTACTGGGAGTACGCCGGCGTGGCGAGCAAGATCGACTTGCGCCTCGCGCCCGCGACGGAGACGCTCGCAGGGCTAAGGCGCGAGAAGGGCGAGGCGTTCGACATGGCGTTCATTGATGCCGACAAAGTCAACGTCGATACGTATTACGAAGACGCGCTCGCGCTGGTGCGACCCGGCGGGTTGATTCTGGTTGACAACGTGTTGTGGGACGGCGCGGTGCTCGACGAGTCAGTGGATGACCCCGCCACTGCAGCTCTGCGCGCGATCAGTTTCAAGGCCGGCCGCGACAACCGCGTCGAGGTCGCGCTCGTGCCGGTCTGCGATGGGCTGCTCATCGCCCGAAAGAAAGCCTAGTCATCCTGAGCTCCGTGTCATCCTGAGCGTAGTCGAAGGACGAAGGGATTACCGCGGGCGGAGGTTGTTGAAACGAGCCCACGCCGGCGAATAGCCGGCGACGTCGAAGCAGATTCGCCGGTGCGGGTAGTCCACGGCCATGGCATGGACGTCCGGAAGATTCGTTTCGATGATTCCGTTGTAGCCGTCGGGCCGCTGCGGCTCAGTGCACATCGGAATCGAGCTCGCAGGCGTGCCCGCCGCGAGCCGTATATACGCCGACCCACCGCACGAGAAGCCGCTGGTAAAGCCTGCCTGGTACGCGCGCGTGCCGTCCCAGAGCGCTCCGCCGCCGGCCATTCCCGAATCGAGCACGATCTGGCTTCGCCACGCGCCGTTGATCTCGACCCGCGCTAACGGTACGCGCGGTGCGAGATTGACCGGCAGGCAGTGCATGCGCGCGATCTTTGCAGGGGCTGGGAAGAGCGTGACCGCGCTATGTTCGCGGTCGATGAGGGTTGGGAAGCGCATAAAGAAATCGTAGCCGCAGAGCGCGCTGTATCCCGTCAAATGCGATGAAATGAGCGCGTGAACGTCGTGCAACGCGTGGCCGGCAACGGCGAAGCGTGAAATTGCGGACTCCCGGTCGGCATAGCTTCGTCCGTCGGGTGCCACCTCAAACGTGCCACGCTCGCCGGCGAGTCCCACGTCACGCGCGAGCATTGGGGAGACGATGATTGCCGAGCTGCCGGTATCTAAAATGCAGGAGCTTGCCCGCCCGTTGAAGGTCACTGGGATCGTCGTGCGGGTCCCTGATAATCCGCTCGAGAGCGTCACCGGGGTAGGCGCGCTCGCTGCCGCAACCTGTCGCCCGGCGATCAGAAGAACTCCGAAACAGCACAGGGATAAAACGAGCGCAATCGCCGGTCGCATCACTTTTCAAGCGTAGAATACCACAGCGCAGCGGGATTAGTCTGCGCCTCTCATCAAAGTGTAAGCGTCCTTCATGCGTGTAACCTGCATTGGCGGCGGTCCTGCGGGTCTTTACCTTGGAATACTGATCAAGGCCCGCTTTCCCTCGTGGCCGGTTCGAATCGTCGAACGGAATCGGCCTCTGGATACCTTTGGCTGGGGCGTTGTCTTCTCCGATGCGACGCTGGAGAATCTACAGGTCGCCGACGAGCCGACGCGGCGAGAGATCACCGAGTCGTTCGCCCATTGGGACGATATCGAGATCCATTTCGACGGGCATACGATTCGATCGGGCGGCCACGGTTTTAGCGGCATTTCGCGCAAGCGGCTGCTCTCGATCCTGCAACGGCGGGCCGGAGAGTTGGGCGTCGAGCTGAACTTTCAAACCGACGTTACCGACATCGCGGCCGAGCGCGACCGGTGCGATCTTTTGGTGGCTGCCGACGGCGCCAACAGCCGGGTCCGTCAAACCTTTGCGCAGGAGTTCGGGCCCAACCTCGAGCGTCGCCGCTGCCGCTACGTGTGGTTTGGCACGACGCTGCCGCTGGATGCCTTCACGTTCATTTTCGAGCGGACGGAACACGGATGGTTCACCGTGCACGCCTATCGCTTCGACGAAGAGCTTAGCACGTTTATCGTCGAGTGCCGCGAGGAGACCTGGCTGGCGCACGGCCTCGATACCGCCGGCACGCAGCAAACGGTCGCCTTTTGCGAGCAGCTCTTCGAGCCGTATCTCCACGGGCACCGTCTCTTGACCAACAGCGCACACTTGCGCGGACGCGATTGGCTAAACTTCACGCGCGTGAGCAACGAGCACTGGAGCTTCGATAACGTCGTTCTGTTGGGCGATGCGGCGCATACCGCGCACTTCTCCGTCGGTTCGGGAACCAAGCTCGCCATGGAAGACGCGATCGGTTTGGCCGACGCTCTTGCCGTCGCGGAGACCGCCGGCCTGGCGCAGGCGCTCGCGCAATACGAGGCAAGCCGCAAGCTCGAAGTTCTCAAGCTGCAGAACGCCGCGCGCAACTCGACGGAGTGGTTCGAAAACGTCGCGCGGTATGCAACGCTTCCGCCCGAGCAGTTCGCCTACAGTCTGCTTACGCGCAGCCAG
>JABCZE010000316.1 GCA_013289785.1 Vulcanimicrobiota bacterium
GCTCAGAACCGGCCCCGCTCGCCATGGGAGTCCGTTATAGCGCGCAGCCGCCGGTTCCCCCAGGCTCGCTCAGAAGGCATGCACTTGTGACGGCGTTTCCGAATCAGCCGCAGATGACCGCTGGACTTACGTTTGCGTTCACCGACATCGAGGGCAGCACGACGCGGTGGGAGCACGATCGCGTCGCCATGCAGGAAGCAGTGCGCCGCCACGATGCGATCGTGCGAGCGGCAATTGAGGGACACCGCGGCCACGTCTTCAAGACGATTGGTGACGCCTTTTGCAGCGTGTTCGCGCAGCCCGGCGAGGCCGTTGCCGCGATGCTTGCGGCGCAACGGCAACTTGTGGGGGAAGACTTTTCGGCGGTCGACGGATTGCGCGTGCGCGCCGCGATCGATACCGGTGCTGCCGACCGGCGCGAAGGCGACTACTTCGGTCCGGCACTCGACAAGGTCGCGCGACTCGTTGCGATCGGCCACGGCGGCCAGATTCTGCTGACGGCCCAGACCGTCGCGCTCGTACGCGGTGCGCTGCCTGCCGATGCATCGCTGCGCGATCTCGGTGCCTATCATCTTAAAGACTTCCCCGAGCCGGAGCGA
The DNA here is from genome assembly GCA_013289785.1 of Vulcanimicrobiota bacterium. Classification (GTDB taxonomy): domain Bacteria; phylum Vulcanimicrobiota; class Vulcanimicrobiia; order Vulcanimicrobiales; family Vulcanimicrobiaceae; genus Cybelea. Next base: position 600 of record JABCZE010000316.1, read on the forward strand.
GTACACCAGGTGCTCGCGCCGGGGCTACCGGCCGACTTTCCACCGTTGCGCTCGCTGGGAACGTTGCCGAGCGATCTTTCCATAATCGAGGCGGCGGAGTTTCACCCCGTGCGCGGCTTCAGCGGACGCGACGAGGAACTGGCGACGCTGCGCGCGGCGCTAAAGAACGACGGCGCGATAGCGGTCGTACACGGTATCGGCGGCATGGGCAAATCCTCGATTGCGCGTGAGTACGGCTGGCGCAATCGCGAGCACTACTCGGTCGTGTGGTGGCTCAACGCACAGACCGAAGACGGCATCATCGACGGATTGCTGCGCCTGGGCACGATGTTCGTTCAGGGACTCGATCGGTTGACCGACCGGCGCATCGCGGCCGAGCGCGTGATCAACTCGGTGCTGGGCGGCTTCGAGAAGCCGGTGCTGTTGGTCTTTGACAATCTGGAAGACGAAGGCCTTATGCGTGCCTGGCTGCCGCGAACCGGGGCGCGGGCGTTGGCGACTTCGCGCGATACCGCATGGAGCAGCGGCATTTTCGCCGTTCCATTGGCAAGCTGGGCGCTCGAGACGGCAGTCGAGTATCTTCTAGAGACGAGCGGGCGTGCCGATCTGAGCTACGATGACGCTCGCGCGATCGCGCAAGCCGTGGGTGCGTTGCCGCTGGCGCTGGCTCATGCCGCCGCCTCGTTGCGCAGCGCGCGGAGGGTCAGCCCGCAACGGTATTTGGAGCGTATCAGCGAGCGTCTCCATAACGCTCCACGCGGCGCCGAATATCCACACTCGGTCTTTGCGACGTTCGGTACCGCGATCGCCCAAGCCGAGGAGCAGGCCGCCGGCGCGGCCGCGGCGCTGTGTTTTGCGGCCTCCTTTGCGCCCCACGCGATCCCGGACGAACTCTTTCGTCAGGCATCCGAGCACTACCCAGCCGGTCTGCAACCGATGCTTCCCGACGGCGTTGCGATCGATTTGCACTCTGCCGTCGCCGGCGAGCTGCGCCTCGACGAAGCGCTTGGCGCGCTCGACCGGCTTTCGTTGCTGACCTTCGCGCAAACGTCGCAAACCTACGGCATGCACCGGCTGGTGCAGCTTGCGGCACAGGATCTCGAAGGCGAAAGCGCTCGTGCGTGGCGTGAATGCGCGGTCTCGGTCGCGGCCGGCGCGTTCCCAGAGAAAAGCGATATTGCGACGTGGCCGCAGTGCGAACGCTTGCTGCCGCACGCCCGCGCGGCGCTGGATGGCCTGGCGAACGATAGCGCGTTTTTGCCGGCCGGAGGCCTGGCCTACCGCTGCGCGAGCTACCTGTGGCAGCGCGGCGAATATGCCACCTCGGAGCTTGTCGCCAAACGCGGGCTTACGATTCAAGAGAGGGTTCTCGGACCGGACCATCCCGACGTTGCGCGAAGCCTGTACAACCTCGGGATGGTGTACTGGCAGCAGGGACGCTATGCCGAGGCCGAGTCGGTTTATTTGCGCGAGCTGGCGATTGAGGAAACCGAACTCGGCCCCAGTCATCCGGACCTTGCCAGGACCTTGAACGGCCTAGCGAATGTCTATCACGATCAAGCGCGTAATGCGGAGGCCGAGTCGCTTTACGCGCGCGTGCTGGCGATTTGGGAAACGGCGCTCGGCCCGGATCATCCGCTCGTAGCGATCGGCCTGAACAACCTCGCGAACGTGTATCACACTCAAGGGCGTTATGCCGAGGCGGAGCCGCTCCATCGGCGCGCGCTGGCGATTTGCGAAGAAGCACTGGGCCCCGAAGATCCGTTTATTGCGTTCAGCCTGACGAACCTCGCGAGCCTGTACCAGGATCAAGGGCGCTACGCGGAGGCGGAGCCGCTGAACCGGCGATCGCTGGCAATTCGCGAGAAGGCTCTCGGGCCGCACCATTCGCACGTTGCCATGAGCTTGAACATCTTCGGGCTGATGTGCGCGGCCCAGGGGCGGTATGCCGAAGCGGAGAGCTACCACCTGCGCGCCCTCGCGATTCGCGAAAAAGCGTTCGGACCGGATCGTCCCGACGTCGCGCAAAGTCTCAATAACCTCGCGGCCCTCTACTGTTTGCAAGGGCGCTATCCAGAGGCGGAGCCGTTGCTTACGCGCGCGCTCTCGATTCGAGAAACGACGCTCGTACCCGATCACGTGGATATCGTTGAGACTCTGGACAATCTCGCAAAGGTCTACCGCGGGCAAGGCCGTTACGACGAGGCCGAGCCGCTCCTCTCGCGCGTCCTCGCAATCCGCGAGAAGCGTCTATCGGCCGGCGCGGCTATAGTCGCCGCCGGCAAGGTCGGCCCATCGCGGCGTTGAACGCCGCGAGCCTGTGAGCGAGTCATGAGCGTGTATCGCGATGAGTTGTTGGACGC
>JABCZE010000317.1 GCA_013289785.1 Vulcanimicrobiota bacterium
GGCGGGCCGCGCTGTCGATTTGAGAGGCGAACGCGACGCCCGTGGCGGCGAGGCGGGAGGCAACCGGGTCGAGGCTCATGCACGCCTCTATCCCGCATCCGCGGCGTTTGACAAGGAGCGGTACGGGTTCTAGAATGGCAAAGTCGTGGCGGCCCTGCCTGGTTGGCGGGGCCTCGTGCTGCGGCGAGTCTCATTTATGGATCGTTCGCACAGGGTTGACATCAGCGGGCTTCTCGCCGGCGGTCGCCAGTTAATGGTGATTGCCGACGAAGTTCCAATCGAGCCTTTCGAGGGGATCGCCTTTCCGGAGCCGGTTCGGGTGGCGCTGGAGCTGCGCGAAGCGAACCGAATGCTGGCGGTCGAAGGAACCGTGGACGCTCGCGTTCACGGCCCCTGCGACGCTTGTCTGGAAGACGTCGATCTGGAGGTTCACGTCGACGTCGACGAGCGGCTCGACCCCGCCTTCGGACGTGACGCCGAGCCGTTCGGCGAGAGCAACGTCTTGACGGGCCAGCGGCTCGACGTGGCGGACCTCGCGCAACAGACGGTGCTCAGCGTTCTGCCGATGGGGCTGCGGTGCAAGGAAGACTGCCTCGGTCTTTGCGGCATATGCGGGGCGAATAGAAATATGGGCGAATGCTCGTGCGACCGCGCCCAATAGACTTTTGAACGGAGAATCATGGCGAACTTAAAATGGAAGACGCCGCGCAGCAAGACGCGCAGCCGCCGGGCGGCGAACTGGAAGCTCGGCGCGGTAACGACCGTCCAATGCCCGCAGTGCCATCAGCCGAAGCGGCCTCACTTTGCTTGCGCGAACTGTGGTACGTATAACGGCAGGCAGGTCGTCAAGGTACAAGACGAGCCGGCCGGTTAAGCGTAGGTGTCGTTGTGCGGCGTGAAGATCGTTGGCGTCGGCCATTACGCGCCGGCCCGCGTCGTCACGAATCACGATCTCGAGGCGTGGCTCGACACGACCGACGAATGGATCACGACGCGCACGGGAATGAAGCGCCGTCATTGGACGTCCGATAGCGAGGCGACCAGCGACCTAGCATCTGCGGCCGCCGAGGCCGCGCTCGTGCATGCCGAACTCCAAGCGACCGACGTCGATTGCTTTATCGTAGCGACGGTAACGCCCGACTACTATTTTCCGGCGACGGCCTGTCTGGTCGCAACGCGGCTCGGCGTCCGCGAAAAGCCGGCCTTCGACATCGCCATTGCGTGCAGCGGTTTCATCTACGGTTTGACGGTCGCGTCGGGCCTCATCCGCTCCGGCGTCTACCGCAGGGTCATGCTGATCGGAGCCGAGTCGCTCTCGAAGATTCTCGATAAAAGCGATCGCTCGACCGCCATTCTTTTTGGCGATGGCGCGGGCGCCGTGATTCTGGAGCGGTCCGAGCAGGATTCGTTCCTCGCCTCCGATCTCGGTGCCGACGGGAGCCGCCCCGAATTGTTGTACGCCCACGGCAGCGGATCTCGCGAGCCGATCGATCACGCGGCACTCGACGCGAAGCTGCACCTCATCCATATGCAAGGGCGCGAAACCTTTAAGCTCGCCGTCAACAAGATGGTCGAATCGACCGGCTCGGTCTTAAGCAAAGCGAACCTAACCAAAGACGACATCGCCTTCCTGATTCCGCATCAAGCTAACAAACGCATCATCGACGCGACCGCGCGCTACTTGGGCCTACCCGACGACAAAGTCGTGATCAACATTTCGGAGTACGGCAACACGTCGGCGGCATCCATCCCGATGGCGCTCTCGGAAACCGTTCGAACCGGGCGCGTGAAGCCCGGAGATTTGATCGTCTTCGTCGCCTTCGGCGGTGGCCTTTCTTGGGGCGCCGTTGCTTGGAGATGGGCTGCGTAAATGCGGTTTGGCGCCGTTTTCCCTGGCCAAGGGTCGCAGTGCGTTGCCATGGGGTGCGACGTTGCGGCGAACTCACGGGCGGCGCGCGGCATCTTCGACCGTGCCGCGGCGGTGCTCGACTATGACCTGCTCGAGTTGCAGCGCGAGGGGCCCGAAGAAAAACTGCGCGAAACCGAGTATAGCCAGCCGGCAATCTTTACGACAAACGTGGCGCTCTATGAAGCCGTCGGCGACGAGCTCGAGCCCGTCGTTACCGCGGGCCATTCGTTCGGCGAGCTTTGCAGCCTGGTCGTGGCCCATTCGCTCGAGTTTGAAGAAGCGCTGCGCATCGTGAACGAGCGCGCCAAAGCGATGCAGCATGCCGCGCAGCTTGCGCGTGGCGGCATGTCGGCGGTTCTCGGATTGGAGGCCGCGCAAGTACGCGACGTATTGCAGGAGTTGCGCAGCGCGAACGTGGGCCGAGTCTCCATGGCCAACTTCAACTCGCCGACACAGATTGTAATCAGCGGCGATCTCGACGCAGTGCAAGCCGCGACGGCGCCGATGCTGGCCGCCGGCGCCAAACGCGTCGTGCCGCTCAACGTGTCGGGAGCCTGGCACAGCGCGCTGATGGAGCCCGCCGTGGAACGCCTGGCAGCCGTCGTTGAAAAGAGTCACTTCGCGATGCCGCGGTTCGATGTGATCTCCAACCTCGACGGGCAACCCTATCGCGACGTCGCTACGATTAAAGCCAACCTCGTTCGCTCGGTGGTCGAAGAGGTGCGCTGGCACGACACCGCGCAGCGGCTCCTCTCCTACGACCTCGATCGCGTCGTCGAGTTCGGAGCCGGTGGCGTGCTCGGCCCCTTGATGAAGCGAATGCTCGCGGGCCACGAGCCGGGCGCAAGGGTTCCTGCCGTGAGCGTCGTCAGCGATTTCGCCGGCGTGCAGAAGCTTCGCGTCGAGATCGAACGCTCGACCGGAGCGACCGTATGATGTTGACCGGCAAAATCGCGCTCGTGACCGGCGCGAGCCGCGGCATCGGGCGCGCGATCGCCGTAGAGTTCGCGCGTCGCGGCGCGGATGTCGCGCTCGTGGGCCGCG
>JABCZE010000318.1 GCA_013289785.1 Vulcanimicrobiota bacterium
GACGCTATCCACTGCCTGTGTGATCAGTTCCGCCTCAGCACGCATTCCCAGCGAATGCTCGAGCAGCATCGCGGCCGAGAGGATCGCCGCGAGCGGATTCGCCTCATCGCGTCCCGCGATATCCGGCGCACTGCCGTGAATCGGCTCGTACAGACCGACGCGATAACCCGCGCCATTGAGTTCCTCGCCGAGCGAGGCCGACGGCAGCAGACCCATCGAACCAGCGAGTACCGAAGCCTCGTCCGTAAGAATATCGCCGAACATGTTCTCGGTAACGATCACATCAAAGTCGCGCGGCCGGCGAATCAGGTGCATCGCCATGGAATCGACCAGTTGATGTTCGCATTTGACGTCACTGAATTCAGCGCTGAGCTCGGTTGCTATTTCACGCCACAAGCGCGACGTCGAAAGCACGTTGGCCTTGTCCACCGAGGTCAGCTTCTTGCGCCGCTCGCGCGCAAGTTCAAAGCCGTAGCGCAGCACCCGCTCGATTTCCTGAGCAGAGTAGGCGCAGGTATCGACGGCTTCGCGCCCGTCCTTTCCTTCGCGCCGTTCACTCGGCTTGCCGTAATAGATTCCGCCGGTGAGCTCGCGAATCACCACCATATCGACGCCGGCGATTATCTCCGGCCGCAGCGGCGACGACGGAACCAATTCCTTGACTGTCTTGACCGGGCGCAGGTTGGCGAACAGACCAAGCTCCTTGCGCAAACCGAGCAGCGCCTGTTCAGGCCGCACGTCGGCCTTGGGGTTGTCCCACTTGGGCCCGCCGACCGCGCCGAGCAGAATCGCGTCGCAATCTTTTGCTGCCGCCAGGGTATTGGGCGGCAGCGGAGTGCCGGACGCATCGATCGCATGGCCACCGATCACGCCTTCTTTGAATTCGAGATCGACGGCGTCGCGCCGCGCGACCACCTTGAGCACTTGCAAGGCCTCGCCCACGACTTCGGGACCAATACCGTCACCCTTGAGCACTAATACTTTGTACGCCATTGCGAACTGATAGAGCCTTGGCCGCGAATCATGTGGGCCTAACGCGCTTCTCCCTGCGAGGTGAAATTTTGGTTGTTGAGATTGCGGGCCGCATCGCGCGCGATGGCTGAGACCATAAAGAGTTATGAGCCTTGTCGGCCCATGATCATACTGCCATCGCGCCAGTGCGCAAACAAAAGGGCTTCCCCAAGTTCAACGCCCTAGCACTTAGCCCAAGTGCATCGCTCCGGCAAGCCCCTGCACTCGTCTAGTGGTGAACCGATTCAAACGACACTCTAGACGGAGCGAGATCCTGCGTGATCCCGGACTTTTACGCTCCTACGGGGTTGGGAAGGTATGCTGCGCCGAGATCCTCTCGCCACGCGCGCTCAATCGATTCAGCGCATTGACCAGCGCGAGTGCGCTCGCCATCACGATGTCGCTATGCGCTCCCTGTCCCGCGACCGTCATGCCGTCTTCCCGCACCAGGCAGGAGACCTCACCGAGCGCGTCCGTCCCCCCCGTTATAGCCTTGACCGAATAACGCTCGAGCGTCGGCGTGATGCCGGCGATTTTGTAGATCGCCTTGTAACAAGCATCCACCATGCCGTCGCCGGTTGCATCGGCGTTCCGCTCGGCGCCGGCCACGCGCATCGTGACCTCGGCTCGGGGCGTGCTCCTGGTCGAAGAAGTAACAACTAGATCGACCAGTTCGAACTGGTCGGCGGTGCGGCGGCTCTCTTCGTTAGCTAGCGCCAGGATATCGTCGTCGTAAACGATCTTCTTCTTGTCGCACAGTTCCTTGAACGCAGCGAAGGCCTTTTGCACGTCGATCGTTTCGGGATCGACGCCCAGTTCCTCCAGCCGGTTGATGAACGCATGCCGTCCCGAATGCTTGCCGAGCACCAGCTTGTTCGACGGTATGCCGATGTCCTCCGGCTTCATGATCTCGTAGGTCAATTTGTTCTTGAGCACGCCGTCCTGATGGATTCCGGCTTCGTGCGCGAACGCGTTATCGCCAACAATCGGCTTGTTAGGCGGCACCGGCTGTCCGATGATCTGCGAGAGCAGGCGCGAGGCCGGATAGATCTGGCGCGTTTCGATGCCGGTGCGCACCTCCATCAAGTCCTGGCGCGTCTTGAGCGCCATCACGACCTCTTCCATCGAGGTATTGCCGGCACGCTCGCCGATTCCGTTGATGGTGCATTCGATCTGGCGCGCGCCGTTGCGGATCGCCGCGAGCGAATTCGCCACCGCCAAGCCCAGATCGTTGTGGCAATGCGCACTCCAGATAACCTGGTCCGCGCCCGGAACACGTTCGCGCATATACGCGAACATGCGGCCAAATTCCTCGGGGATCGCGTGACCGGTCGTGTCCGGCAGGTTGATTATCTTCGCGCCGGCGCGAATTACCTCGGTGCAGACCTTGACCATGAAGTCCCAGTCGCTGCGCGAAGCGTCCTCACACGAAAACTCCACATGATCGAGATGCCGCTTGGCGCGCGTCACCGCCCAGGTCGCGGCGTTGAGCACGTCCTCGCGCGTCATGTTCAGTTTGTACTTCATGTGGATTTCGGAAGTGGCGATAAAGATATGAACGCCCGGCCGCTTGGCGCCCTCGACCGCGCGCAGCGCCTGATCGACATCCTCGTCGCGGGTCCGCGAAAGACTCAGCACGACCGGATTGCCCATCGCCTCAGCGACGCGGCGGACCGACTCGAAATCGCCCGGCGACGACGCGGCAAATCCCGCCTCGATAATATCGACGTTGAGGCGCTCGAGTTGGCGCGCGATCGCGACCTTCTCCTCGACGTTCATGGTGCAGCCCGGCGCTTGTTCGCCGTCGCGCAGCGTGGTGTCGAAGATCCGGACGTAGTCGTCGGCCATCTGATGAGTCGTGTCCATTGCAGTTCTCCCTCGTTTAACGCCCCTTGAGGGTCGGACCGGCGATAACCCTAGCGCTACAAAAAGAAAAC
>JABCZE010000319.1 GCA_013289785.1 Vulcanimicrobiota bacterium
ATCGAGCAAACGCAGCCTGACGACGTCGCACCAGCGGCGGCGGTTCCGGCACAAGCCGTCCAACCACCGGTAGAGACGCCGTCGCCACTGCTGATGCCGACCGCGCAACCGCCGCCCACGGACGAACCCTAGGCTCCCGTGAAAACCTCAGCCGAGGAGCAGAACGTAAAACCGGCGTCGGTCGTCGTGACGGTCGGCGAGTTTTCGGAGCGTTTGAAAGAAGTCTTTCGCCGGGTCCACGCGTTCGAGTACATTGGGATCAGCGGCGAAATATCGGAATGGACGCCGAGGTCGAACGGGGTTTATTTTACTCTCAAGGACGCGCATGCGGTCCTGCAATGCTTCGCCCACCATAGCCGCGCGCAGGCATTTCCCGAGCTGCCGCGTGGTTCGGCGATCGTCGCCTACGGAAAAGTTCGCCTTGCGCAGTGGCGCAGCCGTTACGAGCTCGTGGTAGAGAGCATCGAACTCACCGGCATCGGTAAACTCTTCCAGCAATACGAAGAGTTGAAGGCTCGGTTTCGCTCGCTCGGCTTCTTCGACCGTAGCCGAAAGCGCAGCGTCCCGTCCTTCCCCAACGTCGTGGCGTTGGTCTCGGCCAGCGGCAAGGGCGCCGAAGACTTTCTCAAAACGATGGAGGCGCGCGCGCCGCGCGTGCGCGTTCGTTTCATCGAAACGCGAGTTCAAGGGCTGGGCGCCGACGTCGACATCGCCGAGGCGCTCGACCGGGCAGCGGCCCTCAATGCCGACGTGATCGTGCTCGCACGCGGCGGGGGCTCGTACGAGGACCTGTTTGCGTTCAACTGCGAGCCCGTCGTACGCGCGATCATGCGCTCGAAGACGCCCGTCGTTACCGGCATCGGGCACACCGCCGATCATCATCTCGCCGACGAAGTCGCCGACTTCGAGTGCGAAACGCCATCTAATGCGGCGCAGTTTATCGCGGGACTCTGGCAGGCCGGTGAAGAGCGGCTTGCGCGGCTGCGAATCCACCTTGCCGGTGAGATGCGCGAGATACTGACCGATTCGATGCAGCGCGCCGATCGCGCCGACGACGCCCTGGCCGGCGCTTGGCAACGCGCCGCCGGCCGCCGGCGCGAACGCTGGATGCTTTTGGACCGAAGCTTGTCGGCGCACAATCCAGTAGCAAAAGTAGCCCGGCAGGCGGAACACTTCATGGAGCTCAAGACGCGCTTGACCGGCTTACCCAAAGACCAGCTTGCGCAACGACACCGTGCGGTCGATGCGAGGCTCGAACGTTTGGCCTCGCTTGCGACGTCCATTTTAAGCCGGCGTGAGAATCAGCTTGCGCTGGTTGCGGGCCGGCTCGTCTCTTCAGATCCCGAAAAACCGCTGGAACGGGGATACGCAATCGTAACTCACGGCGGCCGGGCGCTGCGGTCCGCAGCGCAAGTCTCGCCCGGGCAAACCATCGAAGCCCGGCTCTTTGCCGGGAGCTTAGAAGCTCGCGTTGAAAAAGTATGCGCCGATGGATGACTCGAACCCCAAGAGCTTCGAAGCCAAACTCAACCGCATCGATGAGATCGTAAAGCTGCTGCAAAGCGGGCAGCCCAGTTTGGAAGATTCGATCGTGTTGTTTAAAGAGGGCAAGAAACTCTCGCGCGAGTGCGAGGGGTTCCTAAAGAGCGCGCAAGAGCAGATCGACGAAGCGATGGCCGAGCCGCCGTCCGGCGGCGGCGATCGCGCCACCTCCGCGGCGGAACTCGACGACGAACTGCCCTTCTGAGCGCATCGATAAGCGCAACGTCGAAGCGGGGGCCTTCGCTCTCGTCAAACCGTCCGCCGAGCATCTCGAAAGTTATGTTGCGGCACTGAGGCGAGGGTGGTCTCCCGACAACCTGCGTTATGAAATTCGAGCAGAACATCTGCGCCACATTGGGTCCGACCCAGAAGGCTTCTTGAAATCGCTCGAGGATCGTGAGGCTCAGAGCGGGCCGCTTCCCGGCTTTCGGCGCTGGATGTGGGATGGCGGCTTCGCCGGCACGATTGGACTGAGGTGGCAACCCGGCACTTCGGCTTTGCCGCCGTGGTGTTTGGGACACATCGGCTACGGCGTCGTTCCCTGGAAGCGCGGGCGAGGCTATGCCACTGAGGCGCTCCGTTTGATTCTGCCCGAAGCTCGTCGCGAGGGCCTTTTATACGTCGAGCTGACGACCGAAGAAGAGAATCTCCCTTCGCAGCGAGTGATTCTCTCCAACGGCGGCGTGTGCGTCGGCAGATTCGAGAAAAGCACTGCCCACGGCGATCTCGCGGGGCTGCGCTTTCGCATCGATTTGACTGGAGGGGCGGGCGCGGATGCCGCCCAAAAGCGTCCATCATGCGAGCCCTAGCGTCCGCCGCACTCGTTTTTTCGCTGCTTTCGTTAACGCCGCCGCCGGCGATCGCTCAGAGCCCGGCTTCGCCTGCGCCGTCTGCATCGCAGGCGCCGGCGCAATCCGCGAACGATCTCGCTCGCAGCCGCATCGACACGATGCTGCGCACCGGTCACGCCGATGCATCGTGGTTCAGCGCCGCCTTTTTGGCGGAGGTCTCCGCCGCCGAAGTCAACGCGATTATCGCGGGCCTGCCGGCCACGCTGGGCGCCTACCAAAGCGTCGAGTACACCCCGTCAAAGTTCGTCGCGCATTTTACCAAAGGGACGATGGACGTCCTGATTCATCTGGACGTGGACGATAAGATTGACGGGCTGCTCTTCAAGCCGCCGCAGATCGCAGCAAGCTCGCTCGACGACGCGCTGGGAACGCTGCGGCGCGTAGCCGGCACCGTATCCTACGCGATCGTCGAAAACGGCCGCTCCGAACGAGCGGCGTCCAATCCATACCAACTGCTGGCGGTCGGTTCGGCATTCAAGCTCGCGGTGCTCAACGCGCTGCTCGACGAAATCACGC
>JABCZE010000320.1 GCA_013289785.1 Vulcanimicrobiota bacterium
CGAGGTCGGCCACGGAACGACGCTGGGCGCGCTGATCGAGCTTGCCGGCGGCGTGCGCTCGGGGTCGAAAGTGCAGGCGATTTTGCTCGGCGGTGCGGCTGGGGTGCTGCTCGGTCCGCAAACGCTGGACCTGCGGTTGACGTTTGAAGATGCGCGCGCAGCCGGTGCGACGCTGGGCTCCGGGGTCGTCATGCTTTTTGACGAGAGCGCCGATCTCGAGGCGATCGTGCTGCGCATCGCGCGGTTCTTCCGCGACGAGTCGTGCGGACAATGTGTGCCGTGCCGCATCGGCACGGTACGCCAAGAGGAAGCGCTGGCGCGTCGCGACGTTTCGCTGCTCGGCGAAATCGCCGGCGTGATGCGCGACGCATCGATCTGCGGATTGGGACAGACGGCCGCGAGCGTCGTCGCGTCCGCGCGTGCCAACCTTGGGCTCTTCGCGGAGCGGCCTGCATGAACGCCAAGCAGCTCGCGCTGACCGTCGACGGCATCGACGTGACCGTCGAGCGGGGCGCGACCATTCTCGATGCGGTGACGCAAGCCGGCATCGAAACCCCGACGCTCTGCTTTTTGCAGTCGCTCACGCCCGTCAACGCCTGCCGCGTCTGCGTGGTCGAACTGGAAGGCGCGCGCGTGCTCGTCCCGGCCTGTGCGCGCCGCGCCGAGGCCGGCATGAAGGTACAGACGAACTCGGAGCGCGTGCGCCATAGCCGGAAGATGGTGCTCGAGTTTCTCGCGTCGACGGTTGACATCTCAACCGCGCCGGCGATGCAGGGGTACTGTGCCCAGTACGGCGCGCAGCCACAACGCTACGGCGCGCAGCCGGCGACGGTCGCTCAGCCCGTTAAAATCGACAATGCCCTCTACGTTCGCGACTATGCGAAGTGCATTCTCTGTTATAAGTGCGTCGAGGCCTGCGGTACGGACGCGCAAAACACGTTTGCCATCGCGGTTGCCGGGCGCGGATTCGACGCCCACATCTCGACCGAATACGACGTTCCGCTTCCCGATTCGGCCTGCGTCTACTGCGGCAACTGCATCGGCGTCTGCCCTACCGGCGCGCTGATGTTCTCCTCCGAGTACGAGCTGCGCGAGCGCAACGAGTGGAACGAGGCGGAGCAAAAGCAGACCGATACGATCTGCTCGTATTGCGGCGTAGGCTGCACGCTCACACTGCACGTCCAGGAGAACGAGATCGTGAAAGTTACGTCGCCGATCGAAAATGCGGTTACCAGCGGCCACCTCTGCATCAAAGGGCGCTTCGGCTTCACCTACGTGCAGAATCGCCCAAACGAAGACGACGAGGCCCTGTCATCCTGAACCCCTCGTCTCCGCTCGGGATAAACTCCGTCGAAGGACGGCCGGGGCGCAGCGTCGACGCCGAGGTCGTCGCGCTCGAAGGCGACCGCCAAACGCGCAAACGCGACCAGATCGTGACCGAAGAGCCGCTCGAGCTTCGGCTGCGCGACGGCGGCGCGGCGAATACGCTGGCGATCACGATGCGCACGCCCGGCAACGATTTCGAGCTGGCCGCCGGCTTTCTCTTCGACGAAGCCGTCGTTCGCTCGCGCGACGACATCATCGGCATGAGCTTTTGCCTCGACTCGGACGTCGATCCGCTTCAGCGCTACAACATCGTCACCGTGGAGTGCCGCGCCGGCGCGGCCGCCGACCGCGCGCGCTTCGAGCGCCACTTCACGATCGGCAGCGCCTGCGGCGTTTGTGGGCGAGCGCAGCTCGATTCACTTCGCGACTTGGGCGTGACGCCGATCGACGACGCGGTACGGATAAACTCGAGCCTGCTTTACCAGTTGCCGGCGCGAATGCAGGAGGCGCAGCGCGTCTTCGCCGCGACCGGAGGACTGCATGCGGCCGGGCTCTTCGACGAGCACGGCGAAGCGCTCGCCGTCCGCGAAGACGTCGGCCGCCACAATGCCGTCGACAAGATCGTTGGCTGGGGCTTGCTGAACGGGCGCTTGCCGTTTGCGGGATGCGTGCTCGTCGTGAGCGGCCGCGCGAGCTACGAAGTCTTGCAGAAGAGCGTGATGGCCGGGATTCCGATCGTCGCTTCAGTCTCGGCGCCGAGCAGTCTCGCCGTCGACCTCGCGCGCGAGTTCAACGTAACGCTGGTGGGATTCTTGCGCGGCAATCGCGCCAACGTCTATGCCGCACCGGAGAGGATTCTATGAACGACCGAGGCTTCCGCTTAGACTTCTTCATTGCCGTCGCCGCCGTGTTGATCAGCGCGATTACCGCGGCAGCGCTGATCTATCAGACGCGCGTCATCGGCCAACAGTTCGCGGCGACGATCTGGCCGTACCTGAACGTGGGGACCACCTATGCTGCAGGCGGCGAAACGATCGAAGTCACTAACGACGGAGTCGGCCCCGCATTGGTCCGGTCAGCCCAGCTCTCCGTCGACGGACGGGAGGTCGGCGCATGGAACGACTACGTCAAAGCCTTGGCGCGCGATCGGGAGTTACGAAAGCTTTTTTTACGCGCGCAAGCCGCCGTCCAAGCCGGACCGGCCGGCAACGCAACGATTACGATGAGCTCGATAGGGCCGTCGTCGACGCTTCGTCCGGGCGAATCGAGGACGCTCCTGAAGATCTCGCTGCCTTTTAACGTACCGGTACGAGCAATGGTCAAGCATGCCGTCGCACTCGAGTTCTGCTACTGTTCGCTTAACGGCAGCTGCTGGACGCTCCATGCGACTCCCGGACAAATGAGCCCCGACCCCGTGCCCGTTTCGCACTGCACGAATGCCGCCGCGATCCAATCGAACGCGGTGGCGGTTACCCTTCCCACGGCGCTGCCTACGCGATAACGAGTTAGAACGGCCCGCGCAGGAATGCCGACAAGAGCACAGCCTGCGCCTCGCGCAATTGCGCGGAGCCGCCGGGAC
>JABCZE010000321.1 GCA_013289785.1 Vulcanimicrobiota bacterium
GTTATAGCCGCCTTGGGAGGGTCTCGTTCCGCCTGAAGGTCTCGATCCGCCTGAGGGTCTCGATCCGCCTGAGGGCCTCGATCCACCTGAAGGTCTCGCGCCGCCTGAAGGTCTCGCGCCGCCTGAGGATCTCGCTGCGCCACCGCCTCCGCCGCGCCCACCGCCTCCTCCACCGCGCCCGCCGCCTCCACCGCGGCCCGCCGACGCGACCGCCGGCTGCAATGCAAACAGAATCGCCATTAGTAAACAGAGATATTTCATGGCTACATCACCTTGTCGATTCGGCCCGTCAGACCGATGTACGTTCCGCGCTTCGTGGTTAACGACAGCAGAATACCGTGCGCGGGCACCTTCGTCGTTGAAAGGACCAGCTGCTGCTGCGAGTCCGTGTCGTTCACGTAGACCGTGCCGCGCTCAAAATCGAGTGGGCTCGTCGTGCCCGATTGGACCAACGTTGCATTCGTCACGAAACAGACCATAAGTTCGCCCTGGTGTGAGCAGGCGGCCCGGGTAATCACAAGGGTGCCGCGACCATCCGCCGTGGTCAAGTAAAGGGAGCCGTGCAAAACTTTGATTGCTACGTTGTCATACGTGTTCGTTTCGCCGGAGCTGTGCTGGATCAGGATGGTGCCCGTCGCTTGAGCCGAACCCGTCGCGAACGAAAGCCATGCGGCGAGCGCCAAAAGGGACAGTTTCATAGGGCCTCCTTTTGCGCCTGTGAAGGCGCGACTCAGAACACCCTTCAGGGCAGTATCCCGCCGAGGCAAGAAATTCAGTGAAGAGAGGTTCTTGAGTTCAAAGTGGGTTCTGGAGGTAGGCCGGCCTCGCCACGGTGGGGCAGCGAACGGTCGCGCCAAACGACCTACGATAGGCCCTAGGAGCAGCGCTGCGGGAACAGTCCGTCCGGCGCCGAGCAAGGGCAATTTCATAGGTGCTCCAGTCTCGTAAGTTGCTCCCAACAGTATATCACGACCGGCTTTGGGCTCTATCCCAAAACGGCAAGCGTGCTATCGCAGAGCGAAAACGCCGACCACCGCTCCTCCAAGAATCAAAACCGCGGGATTCAGACGCGTGCGCATCGACGCCGCGAAGACGATGAGCCCAATGGCTAGGGTTACCCAACCCGTGACCGCGGTCTTTCCGAAGGTAATGAGGCCGGCAACGGCCAGGCCGATGGCCACGGGTGCGAGGCCTTTTTGAATGGACGCGCGCCAGGGCCAGTTCTCGAGCCGCTTCCAGACGCCGCCGACGAGCAGCGTCAGAATGCCGGTGGGAACGAAAAACGCGAACGCGGCCACCAACGCGCCGGGGATCCCGGCCACGCGTTCGCCGATCGTCGCAACCATCATCATATTCGGGCCAGGTGACATTTGACCGACGCTATAGATATGAATCAGCTGCGGATAGGTGAGCCAATGATGGACGTCGGTCGTCAGCGACTTCATTTCCGGAAAGGCCGCCATCCCGCCGCCGATGGTCAGCAGCGAGAGGTACGCGAAGACGCGCGCTATTGCAGGGATCTGATCCACGAGTGGTCCTCCTTCGCATGTGCTCCGGGCTTGTGCGGCCGAAAGGCAAAGATCGACACGACGCCGACGGCGAGCAGTACGACCGGTACGGATAGCTTGAAGTAGTTGATCCCGAGGATTGCTGCCAAGATAAAGAATCCGTCGTAGAACCCTTTGACCGTCTTCTTTCCGATCTGGAACCAGGTTGCAGCGATCAGTCCCGTCGCCGCCGCCGCGACGCCGCGGAGCGCTGCAGTGACCAGCGGCCGGTCCCCGCCGGCGCCGTAGGCAAACCCGGCGCCGGTCATAAGGATTAGAGAGGGTAAGCACATCCCCACCATCGCCGCGACGGCTCCGGGCCATCGGCGCAACCGCTGGCCGGCAAGGATCGACATGTTGGTTGCGTTCAAGCCGGGCAACGTGTTGCTCAGCGACATCAGCTCGAGAAACTCGGTATCGTCCAGCCACTTCTTTTTCTTGACCAGCGCGTTGCGCAGATAGGCGACGACGCCGCCGCCGAAGCTCGTCGCACCGATCTGCAGAAATACGCCGAAAATCGCCGCGATCGAGACCGGTGGCGCCGTTGTGGCCTGTGACGGCGTGGTAGGGGTTTGCACCTTCATTGGCCGGTCGTTCTCCGGCTTAACGTCCCAGGCATCCAAGAGGCTTGTCGTCGGGCCGATTGAAAGCGCCGCCCATGAGTACCTGGCAAACGCGGCTGCTGCACTCCCAAGCACGGATCCCGCAGGGATACCGTTCGCTCGCGACGCCGGTCTACCGCGGCTCGACGACGCTTTTCGCGAACTCGGCCGGCGTCACCGACGACTGGGACCAAGAGCGCGCGGGCTATACCTACGGCCTCTACGGAACCCCGACGTCCCTCGAACTTGCCGCGCGCATCTGCGAGCTCGAGTCGGGACGCCACACGATTCTCACGCCCGGCGGGCAATCCGCAATCTCGCTCATCGACTTCGCGCTGCTCAAAGCCGGCGACCATATTCTTGTGCCGCAGAGCGTCTATCGCCCAAACCGGCAGCTCACGACGTCGCTGCTGGCGCGCTTCGGCGTAACCGCCACCTTTTACGAGCCGGCGATCGGTGGCGAGATCGCAAAGCTGTTCAACGAACGGACGCGTCTCGTTTGGACGGAAAGCCCTGGCTCGGTCACGATGGAAGTGCAGGATCTGCCCGCTATCGTCGAAGCGGCACATGCATGCAACGTTTTGGTTGCGCTCGACAACACATGGGCGGCGGGCGTGCTGCTCGACGCCTTCGCCCACGGTGTCGACGTCACGATGCAGGCGATCACCAAATACATTGGCGGCCATAGCGATGTGCTGCTGGGTTCGGTGACGGTTCGAGATGAAGCGCTGTACCGGCGACTCGGCGAAGCGCG
>JABCZE010000322.1 GCA_013289785.1 Vulcanimicrobiota bacterium
CGCGCGAAGCGATCGGAATGGCATAGCGGCGTGCTTATGCGCCCGGCGGGTCTAGGCCTCGCGCGCGGGAAGGGCTGCGACAAAACACGCCCCGCCGTTGGAAGACCGATCGACTTCGACCGCGCCACCGTGGGCAGATGCGATCCAGCGAACGATCGGGAGGCCGAGTCCCGTGCCCGAGCCGTCATTTGCCCGGCGGTAGAAGCGTTCGAAGACCCGTTCGCGCTCGCCCGGGGGGATGCCGTCGCCATCGTCTTCGACCACGATTTCGCAGAAACGGCCGGTGCGGCGAGAGCTGATGCGCACCGCGTGATGCGCGTGACGAATCGCGTTGTCGAGCAAGTTCACGCAGAGTTCGCGCAGACGCCGTTCGTCGCCGTTGACGATCGCGCTGGCCGGCGCGATTTCGAGCCGCACGCCGCGCGCGTCGGCGAGCGGCTGCGTATCGCGCGAGGCGAGGGTGACGATCGCCGCCAAGTCGACCGGTTCGCATTGCAGCGCGAGTGGCGCGGGATCGCGGGCCAGCGTCAGCAAGTCGGTTACGACGGCCGACGCTTCCAATGCGCTGCGAACGATCGTTTCGAACGAAGCGCGACTCGGATCTGTCGCGTCCGCACGGGCGGCCTGCGCGACGGCTGCAATTGCCGTCAACGGAGAGCGCAGCTCGTGCGCGGCGTCGGCCGAGAAGCGACGCTCTCGTTCCCGCGCCGCTTCGAGCGGTGCGATCGCGGCCCGGGCCAAAAGGTAGGATGCGATGGCGACGATGACGACCAGCGGCGCGTCGATTTCGGCGATCGTGAGGGCGACGCGCTCCATCGCCGCTCTCAGCGCGCCGGTCCCTTCGGGCGTGCCGAGCACCGGTGAGAGCATCGATACGTACTCGCGCGCCACAAACTCATAGGCGCCGATACTAAGGGCGGCCAAGACGCAGACGAAAACGCAGAGGTAGAGGGCAGCCGTGCGGGCGATCAAGCTTTTACGCGGTAACCGATTCCCCATACAGTCTCGATGATACCGCGTGCGCCAAGTTTTCCCAACTTTCGACGTAACTGGCTGACGTAGACGTCGACGATATTGCTCGAGCCGTCGAAGTCGTAATCCCAGATACGCTCGACGATGTGCGCACGAGAGAGCGCAATGCCCGCGTTGCGGGCCAGGAACTCCAAGAGCCGAAACTCCGTCGCTCCCAAGGGCACCGCCTTGCCCTCGTAGGTTACGCTGCGAGCAGCCAGATCCACGCGCAGCGCCCCGACTTCGAGCACGCCGAGCAGCGGGCGGTCCCCGCGGCGAAGTATCGCCGCGACGCGAGCGATGAGCTCTTCTTCGACGAACGGCTTCGCCAAGTAATCGTCGGCGCCGCACTCGAGACCCGCCACGCGGTCCTCGACCGCGTCGCGCGCGGTGAGCATGAGAATCGGCGTCTGAACTCCGGCCGCTCGAGCGTTTCGCGCAAGGGTGAAGCCGTCGATGCCGGGCAGGCCCACGTCGACGACCGCAACGTCGTAGTTGCGGCTGACCAAGTGATCGAGACCCGTTTCACCGTCGAGGACGACGTTGGCCGCATAGCGGCGCGCTTCCAGCATTCGCGCAATGGAGTCTCCGACGGTGGGATTGTCTTCGACCACGAGCACTCTCATCGTCTGCTCTTTTCTAGTTTTTCAACGGCGGCGGAACCGCGATCGTGAACGCGCCGCTGAGGTACGGATGCTGGCCCGGCGCCTGAACCTCTTGCATCAGGACGCGGCACGGGGCGATCTGCACGGCGGCGTAGTAGACGAAATCGCGAGTGATATAGGGATTGGCATACGCATCGTAACGAAGGCCGAAATATGCGTGCGGAATCGGATAGTACTTCAACCGCACGTAACCGCCCTTGGAAGACTGATTGGTCAGAAGCCCGTCGGCATCGTGGTCGTCGCCGTACCACTGCTCGGCCTGAAGGTCGAGATTTTCGTAGCTGGCGTGCGCGAGCAGGCCGTAGCGTTCGTAAAGATCGGCGAACGGCAGGCGCCCCGTCGGTAAAACGCCGAGCGTTCCGCCCATGGCGGTGCCGCCGATGTCGAACTCGCCCTTGTGGCCCTGCACGAGCGTGTCTTTCAGCCACGCGCTCAGCTCCGGCGTGCGCATCCACGTCGTTTCTCCGGTCGGTACGGGTTTGCCGCCATACGCGGCGCCTTGGTAGGCCGCAAACGCTACGACGCCGTCCGCCGTCAGGTGCCCGAAGGTGCGCTCGATTTGCAAGCCCCAGCGGTTTGACGAGAGCGGCATGTTGTTCAGCCCCACGTGCGCGCCGTAATAGCCGTATTGCTGCAGGTCGTCGAGGCGTTCACCGGGCGATTGCGCGAGCGGAAGCTCGATCAGCCCGCCGCGAACGAGGGTTTGCGTGTGCGCGTCGTAGCCGGCGGCAAAGAGCAAGAATACGCCGCCCGGCCCTCCGCCCGCTCCTAAGCCATAATGGAGATACGCGGTGATCGGTCCGACGTTCGCGCTGCCTAAAACGATGCCGCCGGGGGTGAACTCGCGCGAGCCGGCCGCCGGCTCCTTGTCGTATTCCATCTGGTAGCGCAGTGCAAAGATCGTCGTTCCGTGCTCCGGCAACGGCAGCCGGTAGCCGTGCGAGCGGAAATAGCGCCCGAACGCGTTGATTTCCGGCAGCACGCTGTGGCATTGCCCGCACTTGAAATGGTAGCGCTGGGCGAAAATCGGAATCGCGCGTGCCGGCGCGCATGCCAGAACGACGAAGAGCGCCGCAAGCCCAGCGGCTGCGACGCTACTGCGCAATGATCGCTCCCTTCATCGGAGCTCCGAAATGGAAGAAGCAGCCGAACAGATAGGTTCCCGCGCGGTCGGCGGTAATCGTCTGGGACGACGTTCCCGCTTGCAAAGCGCCGGTG
>JABCZE010000323.1 GCA_013289785.1 Vulcanimicrobiota bacterium
CGCCAGATTGCCGACATGGGTTCGCGCCCGCTCGACGATTTCGCGATTGGCGTCGATCAAGGCATTGGTCTCCCGGGCAAGCGGCGCGATTTCGACCGGAAATTTGCCCTGCAACCGCTCGGCACGCCCGGAGCGAATGGCGGCAAGGCCTTCGGAGATACGCGCCAGCGGCGCCAGCCCGAACCGGACCTGCAACGCCGTGGTCAGCAGCAGCGCCAGCGTCAACGCGGTAAATGTTATAATGATAGTGCGCTCGAAGCTGCCGGTTTCGTCGTCGATCTCCGAGGCGTCGCCGGCAACCGCAATCAGATAACGGCCGTCAGTGCCGAGATCGATGTCGCGCTCGACGAGACGCAGTTCCTGATCTTCGGGTCCTTTCGCATAACCCTGCCGAAACTCGGCATCGGTTGACGATTTCTCGTCGGGCAGCCGCGGCAGACTACTGTCCCACAGCGAGCGGGACGAATGCACTTCGGGCGTCTTGGTATCGAGCCGCGTGACCTGCCAGTACCAGCCCGACAGCGGCAATTCGAACAGCGGTTCGCCGATCGACTGCGGATATTTGTCGGCGCCTTCCTCGGGCGAGGCGACGTCGGCAACCAAGGTGCGCAAATAGACATCGAGACGGCGGTCGAAGGCGCGTTCGACTGCGTGACGATAGAGCGTCGAGAGCGCCACGCCGGTGATGATGAGGATGACCACCGTCCACCCGGTCGCCCAAATGAACAAGCGAAGTGCGAGCGAGTTAGCGCGCATCGGGGGGAGTGAGCAGATAACCGAGGCCACGCACCGTCTGGATCACGTCGACACCGAGCTTTTTGCGGATGCGGCCGACGAACACCTCGATGGTATTGGAGTCCCGGTCAAAATCCTGGTCGTAAAGATGCTCGACGAGCTCGGTTCGCGACACCACCCGGCCGGTGTGATGCATCAAATACGACAGCAGCCGGTATTCGTGCGAGGTGAGCTTGACCGGATTGCCCTCGACGGCGACGCGGCCGGTACGGGTATCGAGACGGACTGGCCCGCAGGTGAATTCGCTTTTGGCGTGACCGGCCGAACGGCGCAGCAGCGCACGCACCCTCGCCAGCACTTCTTCGAGATGGAACGGCTTGGCGACATAGTCGTCCGCGCCAGCGTCGAACCCCTGCACCTTGTCGCTCCACCGGTCACGCGCGGTGAGGATGAGCACGGGCATGGCACGGCCGGCACGGCGCCAAGCTTCAAGCACCGAAATACCGTCCATTTTCGGAAGGCCGATATCGAGGATGACGGCGTCGTAAGGCTCGCTTTCGCCGAGATAATGGCCCTCCTCGCCGTCGAAGGCTCGGTCGACGACGTAACCGGCATCCGTCAGCGCGGTTGCCAGCTGCCGATTAAGATCGGGGTCGTCCTCGACAACAAGAAGGCGCAAATCAAGCTCCGCTTAGTGGTCGCCGGCGAGCGTGCCCTTCATGGCATCCACGGCAATCCGCTCCACTTTGCCATCGTGTGCAAGGACTGTCAGCACGTAGACGAGCCCGTCATGGCCATGGCATAGCAGCGCGCGCACCACTGTTCCCGGCATACGCCGTTTTGCCGCGTACATAGCCGTCGAGAGGCGGATGAGTTTGCCGCTTTCCGTCTCGGCCCGGCGCTCCTTCTGGTTGAGGCAGACATGCTCGGTCTCGGCGTGAAGCGGATGAGCAGCGTCAGGATGCGCTGGCTGCGTAACGTCGGCCTGAGCGGGATGCGCGGCATCGTCGGCGTGAACCGGAGTTCCCGCTAGGACAAGCGCGAGAAAAGCAGCAAGTACAAATCGCTCCGCGGCAATCATACTACGCGTTCTAAACGCCTTGCAGTGAACCCCGCCTGAACGGCCGTTTTGGGGCAAATACCTCAAAAACGCGAAAAACCTCGATATTTCGGCCGTGAAGCACTCGATGGAGAACGCAATGAGACGCCTGGGATCCGGCCAGCTGATTCGGTTCGCCGCTCTCGCACTGTCAGGGACCGTGGGCTTTGCCGTCGCGCCGGGTTTGCTGCCAGGCGGTGTCCCAGCCGCGGCGATGGTCGGCGGTGCTTCGCCTGCAGCGGAGGGCGTGGGACGCTCCGTTGTTATGATCCTCGGCTCGTACGGCACAGCCTGCACCGCGACCGCAATCGCCGGCGATCTGTTGCTGACCGCCGCGCATTGCGTGCAGCCCGGTGCCGATTACAAGCTGGTCGACAGCTCTCAGGGGCGCGAGCCGGTTCTGAAAGATATCGCGCGCATCGAGCGGGATCCGCAATTCGATCTCAAGCGGCTTTTCGCCCATCTTGCTACGGCGGACGTGGCGCTGATCAAGCTCGCCGAACCACTTCCATCGCGCATTCCTCCGGTGCCGCTCGTCGGCGACGGCGCGAGCGTCGCCGTAGGCGATCCTCTTGTGGTCGCCGGTTATGGCGTCACTGTGCGCGGCGACGGCCGCACCGGAGGGACTGTTCGCGCCGCAACGCTCGTCGTCACGGGAGTGCCCGGCACTTTGCAAATCCGCTTGTACGATCCGAACACCAAAGGACAAAGCCCCGGCCTTGGCGCCTGCGCGGGCGATTCCGGTGCGCCGGCCTTTCGCAACACTAACGGTAATCTCGCAATCATCGGCGCCGTCAGCTGGTCGACCGGCCCGAAACTCTCCGCCGGCTGCGGCGGCCTCACCGGCATCACCCCACTCGCTCGCTACCGCGCCTGGATCGTCGATACCGCTCGCACGCTCGGCTCGCCGCTTGCGCCGTCCCGCTCGGTTGGGAGCAACTAAAACGAAATCATATCGAGCTTCGTCAACGTCACCTGATTGCTGATGCGCGCCGCATTGGCGAGGTGCCAGGCCGTATAGAGTTCGGGAAACAGATCGTCCGCCGACATCGCATCG
>JABCZE010000324.1 GCA_013289785.1 Vulcanimicrobiota bacterium
CACCGTGCTCGCGGCACCGAAGAGCGCAGCCAGTAACATCATCGGCGAAAAGCGCGACGTCAGCTGATAAGCCGCGGCTGCCGGCGTGACCAGCAGCGCTGCGACCAAGACGATGCCGACCGCTTGGAGCGCGACGACGATCGTAAGCGCCAGCATTACGAGCAACGCATACTCGTAGGCCGGCGAGTTGATGCCGCTGGCTTGCGCGACGACCGGATCGAACGTCGTGTAGAGCAGGCCTCGGAAAAGCACGGCAACGGTCACCGCTACTACGACGCTCAGACCGAGAATCAACCACAGATCCTGGGGCTGGACGGCCAGGATGTCCCCGAAAAGAAAACTCTGGAGATCCACTGCGTAGCTGCGCTGCTGGCTCATCAGGAAAACGCCCAAAGCAAACATGCCGGTAAAGAGCACGCCGATCGTCGTGTCGAGCGATATGCGGCCACGGCGATGAACGAATCCAATCCCGACCGCGGTGAGCACCGCAACGATGCCGGCACCGATGTAGAAGTTCGCGCCGCGCAGATACGCGATGACGATCCCCGCAAAGGATGCATGCGCGATCCCGTCACCGATGAACGACAGCTTGCGGAGAACGACGTACGTGCCCATCGTCGAGCAAAGCAGCCCAACGGCCAGCGCCGCAACGAACGCTCGCTGCATAAACGCATAATGAAACGGCTCCAACAACAATGTCACCAGCGTGTCATCCTGAGCGTAGTCGAAGGATCACGCCCTTATCTCCGGATGAGCGGCGTGGGCGGCGTGCGGCTCGTGATCGTGGCGCAAATGTCCGTGCGTGTGGGTGTGCTCGCGAATGGCGCTATAGGCGCCGGACTCGACGACCTCGCGCGGCGTTCCAATCGCCAGGACGCGACGGTCGAGCACGAGCAGACGATCGAACCAATCGTCGACGCGGTCGAGATCGTGCGTCGCCATGATCACCGGCAGTCCGTCGGCGACGAGTTCGCGAACGATTTCGCGCAGCGCCTCTTCCGTCGCCGCATCGACGCCGGTCGTCGGCTCGTCGAGCAGCAGCAGCTTGGGTTCCTGGGCGAGCGCGCGCGCGACGAAGGCGCGTTGCTGTTGTCCACCGGAGAGATTGGAGATCCGCCGGCCGGCAAGATCGGACATACCCACAACGCCCAGCGTCCGATGAACCACGTCGCGGTCGCTCGAATCGAAACGCTGCCAGAAGTGCATCCGAGCGAAGCGCCCCATGGCAACGACGTCCCAAACCGTCGCGGGAAAAGACCAATCCACGGCCTCGACCTGCGGCACGTACGCGATCGTTCCGGCAGGAAGCTTGCGCGGCGGCTGCCCGAGCACGCGCAACTCGCCGCTCGACGGCAGCAAGAGCCCGGCGATCGTCTTGAGCAGCGTCGATTTCCCCGAGCCGTTGGGCCCGACCACACCAAGCGCCTCTCCATAATGCACCGCAAGCGTCGCGTCGACGAGCGCGGTGAAATCGTCGTAACGCACGCTCAAATCGCGCGCTACCACGGCGTCTCTCTTCACTTTAATGCGTGCACGATGACGTTCGTATCGTAGGTCAGCATCTCAATGTAGTTCCTGACGCGGGGATCGGTACCGACGGAATCGTCGTAGAGGTCCTCGACGACCGCGATACCCGCGCCTTGCGCGATGGCATACAAGATCTTGGGGCTATACTCGGGTTCGCTAAACACGCCGTGAACGTGGTGCTGCTTTGCCAGGTCAATCAACTGCGCGATCTGCTGCGGATTTGGTTCCTGGCCGGGATTTCGCTCGACGAAGCCGAGCGTCGTGATTCCGAAGCGGTCGTTATAGTACTGCCAGGCGTTATGAAAAACGATCATGTAGCGATGCGACGGCGGAACGGTGGCGATCTGCTGCCGGATGTGGGCGATCAGGTCGTCGAGACGCCGGTCGTAACTTGCCGCGTTTCGGCGATAGGCGTCGCTATGTGCCGGATCGGCGGCGATCAGCGCATCGCGGATCTTCGCAACGTACTGTTTGGCGAATACCGGGTCCATCCACAGGTGCGGATTGAGATTCTTGACCGGCAAGCCTTGCGCGCAGACGACGACGCGAAGATTTGGCCTACCGGCGTCACGGAGAAGCCGGTCGAGCCAGGTTTCGAGCCCGGCTCCGTTTTCGACTAATACGTCGGCATCGGCGACGGTCGCTACGTCCTGCGGCGCCGGCGCGAAGGTCTCCGGCGACGCACCGATCGGCACGATGTTTTTCACACTCACATACTCGCCGCCGACGCCCTGCACGAACGAGTTGAGCGTCGAAATCGTGGTCGCTACGTGGATCTTTGCTCCCAGTGTCATCCCGAGCGTAGTCGAAGGACGACTAGAGTCTGCCTTATGCGCGCAGGCCGACAACAGGAGCGCAAGCGCTCCTGCGATTACCGGCAGGCGCCGCATTTTCCGAAAAACTCAATCGCGTGCCCGTCGAGCTCAAATCCGTTTCGCGCGCGCAGCGACTCGGCAAACTGCTCCATGGCGGCACAATCGACGTCTTCAACGCGGCCACACGAACGGCAAATCGCGTGGTGATGATGCCGGGTAGGCTCGCAGAGCATGTAGGTCACTTCACCGTCGGCATCGGGGCGCGCCGTAATGTCGCCCTTTGCCTGCAGACGATCGAGTGTGCGATAGACGGTAGAGAGGGAGACGCGCGCGCCGTCGCGCTCGAGCCCTTGGTGGATTTGCGCGGCCGAAAGAAAGCGGGGCTCGCGCGCGAGGATCGACGCAATCCACTCTCGCGGTCTCGTCACATAGTCGGCCCGAATCCCCATGTGCTACCTCATTTGCGAACTATTCGCAAAAATCCCGTTCTCCGAGCCGCCCCCTGTCATGCTGAGCGGACGTGTCATCAGCGGACGCGTCATCCTG
>JABCZE010000325.1 GCA_013289785.1 Vulcanimicrobiota bacterium
CCCTGTAAGGATTTCCTTCGGCGTCGGTAAGCGTGACGGTTCCGAGTACGAGATACGGACCGCTTTCGCGGACCTTGATGATGACTTCGTCCATTAGCGCCGAGGCTTCGACACCGTTAGGATACGGTCCGGCTTCGCGAAATCAAGGGCTGGTCGAGGCGGTCGCTTCGAGAACGCCTCGGGCGAGCACGTGGCCGTCGATCGTATGCTCCAGTTCTGCGCCGCGCAGCGGCGACGGAGCCGGGACGCGCGCAAGATCGAGCGCATAGACCGTTATGACGTAGTGGTGTGCGGGGCCCGGGGGTGGACAGGGACCATGATATTCCGCGCGAGCAGCCGACGTCTGGCCGATCTGATCTGCCGCGAGCTTGACGTTGGGCTCGAGGCGGTGCGTCTCGCCGGGCAAATTATACAAAACCCAATGGTAGAAGCCGCCTGGAATCGGAGCGTCGGCGTCGTGCATAATGATGGCGAACGAAGCCGTGCCGCGCGGCGCCCCACTCCAGGCAAGCGAAGGCGAGCGGTTCGTGCCGCCGCACGCGCGCGCCATGAAGACCTTCGGAATGGCGTGACCTGCGATAATGTCGTTGCTTTCAAGGTGGAACGACGCCGTAGATGCTATCACCATTATGCCTGCCGCCAATAACGTCCGAACCATCCAAGCATCGTTGGCGACGGCAAGGCAGCTTCCTCGCGCTTGCCGGGCGTATGCTATCATTGCCTGGCCATGATGGGAGTTGGGCTTCACGCGGCGTAACCTTGTGAACCCCGCCAGAACCGGAAGGTAGCAACGGTAAGCGAGCCCTTACGGGTGCCGTGATCCACCTGACTCTCGTCGTGGTCCTAAAGAACCTTAACTATGCAACAGTTTCAATCTATCTATCCGGCCGTCGTGGCCCTGGCAAGCGCCCTGTTGGCGCTGGCCATCTATCACGCCACCGTGGTGCGCCCCGCGCTCCGGCGTGCCGGCTCGTTGCTCGAGCTGCACGACGGTTTGATTTCGGGAGGCGCCGGCGGCGCCGCCGGGCGCCTTGCCGCGCTCGAAAGCGGCGACGCATCGTTGCGCGCAGCCCTGGAGAGCGACGCCACGAGGCTTGGGCGCCTCGAAGCGCTTGCCGCGACCGATCTCTCGCGTTGCGGTTTCGTGCGCTACGATGCCTTCACCGATAGCGAGTCGGGCCTCTCGTACGCTTTGGCGCTGCTCAATCGCCAGGGAGACGGCGTAGTTGTGACGAGCATCTATTCCCGCGACGGCACGCGCACTTTCGGAAAACCGGTGACGGCTTTCAAACCGACCGTCCAAGCATCGCCCGAGGAGCTCGAAGCAATCGAGCGGGCTCGCGTTGCGGCTTCGTAGAACGGGCCGCACGTGAACTTGCTCGTTTGCGATTTGGCTCGCGCGCTGCTATGGGTCGTCAATATTTACACGATGCTGCTCTTCGTGTATGCGATTACGTCGTGGTTTCCCGATTTGCGCCGGGGCCGATGGATCTACTACCTGGCGTCGATCATCGAGCCGGTGCTGATTCCGATCCGCCGGATCGTTCCACCGCTGGGAGGCCTCGATCTCGCCTTCCTGATTCTGTTCTTCGGTTTGCAGCTTCTCGTCGGGCCTGCGCTCCGGCATCTCGAATTCAATAGCTGCTTCCCGGTCTTCTGACCTTTTCGCCTTGGCTCTTAAAACCGATCGCCCGCATCGCATCGAAGTCGCGAACAACGTTCGCAACTTTTGCATTATCGCGCATATCGACCACGGTAAAACGACGCTCTCCGACCGTTTGCTGGAGATCACCCGCACCGTTGCCTCGCGAGACCTCGAAGAACAGGCGCTCGACGCAATGGACCTCGAGCGCGAGCGCGGCATCACGATTCGCATGCACCCGGTTACCCTCAATTATAAAGCACTCAACGGCGAGCAATATCAGCTCAACCTGATCGATACGCCGGGACACGTCGATTTCTCGTATGAAGTCTCGCGGTCGCTGGCGGCTTGCGAAGGGGCCGTGCTGATTATCGATGCGGCCCAGGGCATCGAGGCGCAGACGCTGGCGAACTATCACCTGGCCCTCGAGCACGATCTCACGATCATTCCGGTCATCAACAAGATCGATCTGCCGGCCGCCGATCCGGAGCGCGTGATGGGCGAGATCGAGGAGCTGCTGGTCATGGAGCGCAGCGAATGCATTTTAGCCAGCGCGAAAAACGGGGTCGGCGTCGAAGCCATTCTGGAAGCGATCGTCCATCGAATTCCGCCGCCGAAGGGCCATCGCGACCTCCTGCGCGCGCTGGTCTTCAACGCGCAGTTCGACCCGTATCGCGGCGTGGTCAGCTACGTCCGCGTCGTGGACGGGAGTCTCGAAGCCGGCACCCGCTTTATGTCGATGGCGCACCAGCGCGTCTTCGAATGCACGGAGGTCGGCATCTTCGCGCCCCAGATGCGCCCCACGAAGTCGCTCGAACTCGGCAGCGTCGGCTACGTTATCGGCAACATCAAATCGTTGGGCGAGATCGACGTCGGCGATACGATTACGTCGACGACCAATCCGGCTCACATCGCGCTGGCCGGCTATCGGAAAGCGGTGCCGATGGTCTACTGCGGCCTTTATCCGAATGAGGGGCAATACGACGCGCTGCGCGACGCGCTGGAAAAGCTCAAGCTCAACGATGCCGCGCTGCTTTACGAACCCGAGAGTTCGGTGGCGTTGGGATTCGGCTTTCGCTGCGGTTTTTTGGGGCTGTTGCACATGGAGATCGTGCAGGAGCGGCTGGAGCGCAACTACAGCTTGGACCTGATCGCAACCGCTCCGTCGGTGCTCTTCCGCGTCGTTCGCAGCGACGGCAGCGAGCTGATGGTCGATAATCCT
>JABCZE010000326.1 GCA_013289785.1 Vulcanimicrobiota bacterium
AGAGGGCAGCGGTTACGGCGACGATCGCCACGACCGTCACGGTGAATCGCGTTCGAATGCTCACGGCATCTCCAAGCGATAGCCGAGACCGCGCAGGGTATGCAGCACTTGCGGCTCGCCGCGTTCCGTGAGCTTCTTGCGTAAGCGGCGCGCGTACACGTCGAGCACGTTGGAACCGCGTTCGCTCAAGCGATCCCAGAGGCGCTCCTCGAGCATCCGGCGGGTGACCGTTCGTCCCGGATTGCGCATCAGCACTTCCAAGAATATCCCTTCCTTGGCCGTGAGCAGCAGGTCGCGGCTGCCGCGGCGCGCCTGGCGAGTCTGAGCGTCGAAAATCAGGTCGCCTAACTGCAGCACGCTCTCGAGCCAGCCTGCGGGGCGGCGCGCGAGCGAGCGCAGCCGCGCTTCGAGTTCGTCGAACGCAAACGGCTTGCGCAAGTAATCGTCGGCGCCCGCGTCGAGACCGGCGACGACGTCGCTGCCCGCGTCTCGAGCGGTGAGAATCAAGACCGGAACGCGGTTACCCGATGCACGCAGGCGTCGCAAGACCGAGACGCCGTCCTCGAGCGGGAGGTTGAGGTCGAGCACCATCGCGTCGTAGTGTGCCGCCTCCAGATACTCGCGGCACTCGCGGCCGTCGGCCAGCGCATCGACCACGTGACCATCCTCGCCAAGGCCCCGCCGCAGCAAGACGCGCAATGGGGCGTCGTCTTCGACCACGAGAATGCGCACCGCTCAACTCTACGACGCCGGCACGCTCTGGAGCCTGTCGGGCTGTGGCGCCATTTCCGTCTTCGTGCCGAAAAGGGCCACAACCCGACAGGCTCCCAGGCCCTCAAGGGCTCCAGCGCAGCCGTTGCACCCAGTCGCCTTGCTGGTCGGCATACACGATCCAGATATCGTTGGTGGTTTCGTCGATTCCGACCGTGTGAACGCCGGTATGAGCGGTATCGAGCCGGCCGACGACGCGTGGCGCCGATCCTTTGCTCACGGCGATGACGGTAACGATTCCCCGGCCGGCGCAGACGACGAGGTCGCCGCGCGAGCCGGTATTGCACTGATCGATGTGCGGCTGAACTTGCGCATCGCCGACGTGCGTACCGTCAGGCGTGTAAGCCGAGAGGACGCCGTTGACCCCGGCGACGATCACCTGATTCGCAGACGGCGAGAAGACCAGCGGGTGATTGTCGGTAAGCTGGGGCGTCTTGACGACCTTGACGACGCGCATCGCGACGGGATCGACGACGGCAAAACCGCCGCCGTTGGCAAGATTCTGGTACAGCATGCCGGTCGCCGGATCGACTGCGGGCGATTCGAGATCGTCGGCTGGCATAGCGATCGTTCCAAGCAGCTTCATCGCTTGCGAGTCGATCACGTAGACGGAGCCGCCGCCGTCTTGGTCAGCATAGATGCGGCCGCGCGCCGGATCGTACGCGATGTCGTCGATGTTCCCCGGGACCGTGACGCTTGCGACGACCTTCATGCTCGACGGATCGACCTTCGAAAGCGACTGGTCCGTTCCGTTTCCGGTGAAGACCATGCCGGAGCTGGGATCCACGGCGACGCCGTGCATCGGCCCGACGTCGACCTGTGCGAGCACGTTACCGCTTGAGGTATCGACGACGAGCAGTCGTTTGCTAGCGGGATGTGCGGCATACGCGCGATGGTGCGGCTCGTCGATTGCGACGTAGTCGAATCCGCTAAAGATCGGAACGGGCTGCGGCGGCGCGGCGACGGTAATCGGCATGCGGGAGTCCTAGTCTGCGGCTTTGGTGCGGTGTGGGCGCGGCGTGAAGTTCGGCGGAGGCGTGGAGGGCGCATTCGGCAGTGCGACCGGCGTGATTCCAAGCGACGCGCAGTTCATTGCCGCGGGCATCGTGTTGACGAGCGCCGTGGGAATCTCGGCGTCGGCGGACGGGATGGGCGGCAGCGCGCCGGAAAGGCGCGCGGGATCGAAGCCGCCGAGCAGATCGGTCACCGCTGGATTGCTATCGCGCGGACCTTGGGGCATATATGCCGCCTCGTCTGGCAACGACGCGAGTGACGGTAGGCCAAAGAGCGTCTCCGCGAACTTCAGCACCGACGTTTGATCGCCCGGGGCGGAGACGATCGCGCCGCTGCGCGCATAGGGCGAGATGAGGATGAACGGCAGCCGCGGGCCGTCGCCGCACGGGTGGCCATCCGGGCACTTTTCGAAGTGCGGCGGCGGGACGTGATCGTAATATCCGCCCGGATCGTCCCAGGTGACGATGATCGCGGAATCGTTCCAGTAGTTGCTTCGCGCAATCGCATTGACGAACGTGGCAACGAAGGCTTCGCCGATTTGAGCGTCGGTATCGCCGGGACCCGGATGGTCGTCGTCGCCCTTATAGTTGGCTTGGACGTAGGGATCGGGATTGGCCGGCTTCCAGCCGAAGTTGTTCGCCGAGCCGCCTTTGATATAGAAGATCCCCGAGCTGGGAAGCGTGCCGTTTTGCAACCGGTCCAGCATCGCGTGAACGTCGTGCACGTTCTTCCAGAAGACGTCGTTCTTGCGCAGATAGCCGAAGTATTGGGGCGCGTTGTGGTGCGTCTCGTACCCGGGCAACGCGGTGGTTGGCGAGACATAGTCTTCCTGATACCAGCCCCACGGAACCGGGGCGCGGCCGCTCGCCGAGACGGCGCCGAGATCGCGCGCCACGCCCGAGGTTTCGTTGGTCGCTTGCGCGGCATCGCTGCCCGCGAGTGCGAGCATCAAGGTCGCGTAGCGTTGTGGAATCTGATGCCCCTTATCGGCTTCGGAGTACGGACCGTAGGCTGGGTCGAGGTCGTTCATGATCGGAACGCCCGGCCCGCTCTCGTTTCCTTGTGCGAGGGTCGCTTC
>JABCZE010000327.1 GCA_013289785.1 Vulcanimicrobiota bacterium
CCCGCCGACCTTCCCGGTAAAGAGCACCGGCGGCATCGACGGGTCGTTGTCGTGCACGTCGTTGGGAACGATCTTGTAATACCATTTGAGGCGCGGTGCAGCGCCGGAGATGTCGAGCGCGACGACCGAATCGGAGTAGAGATTGAGGCCCTGGCGCCCGTATTCCGTAAGATTCGGACCGGGATTTCCAGGTGCCGCGTACAGCGTGTCGGTCGCTTGATCGATTGAAAGGCCGGCCCACACGGCGGCGCCGCCGTGGATGTACGAATCGCCCGGCCAGGTGTTGTGTCCGGGCTCGCCCGGTTGGGCGACCGTATGCCAATCCCACAAGCGCGACCCGTCTTGCGCGCTAAAGGCGCTGACCAATCCGCTGCCGCCGAGGTCGCCGCCCGAGGTGCCGACGATCACCTTGTCTTTGTAGACGTAAGCGGCCGTCGAGTACCACGTGTTGCTCGTGTCGTGACAGGCCGGCACGTCGAACGACTGTTTGCCGGTTGCGGCATCGATCGAAATCAGGCGGCAGTCCTGCGTGACGATGTAGAGCTTGCCGTTGCTGATGCCGACGCCGCGATTGACCGGATACTGCAGCTCGTAAGCGGGATTGTAGCCGAACGCCCAGCGCAATGCGCCGGACGTTCCATCGAGCGCAAGCACGTTATCGTGCGAAGTCGTGACGTACACCGTGCCGCCCCACGCGATCGGGTTGGTTTCTTCTTCGCCGGCATCCTTAACGTCGGTAACCCACGCTTTTTTGAGTTGCGCGACGTTCGCGGGAGAGATTTCACTCAGGCCCGTCACGCGGTTGCCGGCGTAGGTCTTCCCCGGAACGATCCAGTCGGCGTCGTTGGATCCGGCCTGTAGCAGAGCCGCCGAATCGGGGCCGGCCTTCGTCGCGTTGCCGCCGCCGGAACACGCCACCGCGAGCGCGAGCGTCGAGGCAATGGCGAGCACGTGCCATGTGGTTCTCATCAGCGCTACCTCCGGATTAAACTACGAAGCGGCCACCGTTAGTGCAGAGAATTACCAAGAGCATCGAGACGAGGATCAGCTCGTAGTTCCACCCGAGTCCGTCCTTGCCCCAAAAGCCCGTCTTCCAGACGAAGATCTTCTTTTGAAACGCGCCGAGCATGATCAGGATCAACCCGATCGCCGCCAACTGCGTGAGAAAACCGAGGACGACTGCCGTTCCGCCCAGCAGCTCGGCTGCCCCTAAGAAAACCGCGAACGCCTTTGGCACGCCCAGGCCCTTGCTTCGCTCGTCGGGACTCTTGAGGTCGTTGTAGCCGCTGTCGATAAAGACCAGGCCCGCCATCAGTCGCAGGAGTACGAGGGCGAAGTCGGTGTAGTGCGCGAGCTGTGGAAACATTACGCGCATCATATCGGAAAACGAAGGCTACGGGAAGCGCCCGCCTCCCGTAGAAGTGCCGCTGACGTATGGATGAAGTGATCGGGCGCGTGATGACCGTGGGAGGCTCCCGCATGACGGTGAGTCTCGACGGCGCCGGGTCCAAAAGGGAGACGGCCCGTGTCGGCTCGCTGGTAAAGGCTTTCGACGGAGAGCGCGCGGTCGTCGCCATTATTAGCGAGGAGCAGGCCGAGAGCACGAGTCGGGCCGAGAATCTTCTGGTCGTCAACCTCTTGGGGGAGATCGGCAGCGTTGCGGGCGGGGGGTTGAAGTTCAGCCGCGGCGTCTCGATCCATCCGGTTCCGGGCGCACCCGTCTACGTCGCAAACGACGCCGACCTGCGGGCCGTCTACGGCGAGCCGAGCGAATCGAACGTCGAGATCGGCACGCTCTATCAAGACCCAAACCGTCCGGCATTGGTCCTCACCGACGAGCTGCTGACAAAGCATTTCGCTATCGTGGGCTCGACCGGCTCGGGCAAGTCGTGCGCGCTCACGGTGATTCTGTCATCCATCCTTGCAAAGAATCCGAAAGCGCACATCGTGCTGTTGGACCCGCATAACGAATACGCGGGCGCCTTCAAAGAAGTCGCCGACGTCATCAACGTCGACAACCTTCAATTGCCGTTGTGGTTATTCAACTTCGAGGAAGCGACCAAAATACTGATTCGCGGCGGATCGCAAGGCGAGCAGCAGTCGCAAGAGCTGATCCTCAGCGACGCAATGGCGTGGGCCCGCCGCAACTACACCAGGCGACCGCGCTTCGGCGTGCCGATCACCGTCGACACACCGGTCCCGTTTCGGGTTCACGAACTCTTACGTTTCATCAACGAAGAGATGGGCCGGCTCACCAAGCCCGATAGCTCGATACCCTATCTGCGGTTGAAAGCGCGCATCGAACTGCTGCGCCACGACCGCCGATTCGAGTTCTTGTTCTCGTCCGAAGAAGACATCCTCGGTGAGATCATCGGGCGTCTCTTGCGAGTTCCGATTAACGACAAGCCGCTCACGATCGTCGACCTTTCCGGCGCTCCGTCGGAGATCGCCGACGTTATCGTCTCGACGCTGAGCCGCGTGCTGTTCGACTTCAGCGTGTGGTGCGAACGCGACCAACTGCCGCCGCTGCTGCTCGTCTGCGAAGAGGCGCATCGCTACGTCCCGGCCGACGAACGGCTTGGGTTTGCACAGACCGTTCGGATCATCACGCAGATTGCAAAGGAGGGTCGCAAGTACGGCATCGCCCTCGCGTTGATCACGCAGCGGCCGTCCGAGCTATCGCTGGCGGCGCTATCGCAGTGCGGCACGGTCTTCGCGCTGCGCTTGGGAAGCGATACCGATCAGCAGTTTGTCGCTAGGACCCTCCCCGACGTGGCCCGCGAGATGCTTTCGGCGCTGCCGAGCCTGCCCACGCAGCAGGCGATCGTCTCGGGCGAAGGCGTTCGGGTCCCGATGCGGATT
>JABCZE010000328.1 GCA_013289785.1 Vulcanimicrobiota bacterium
TAGGAAGCCGTAGCCCTCGGGCAACACGTCGAGAATGCCGCTGGCAACCTCGATACCAGATCGTGCGATCTGGCCTTGTACCAACAGCGTGACGATCTCGTCCTTTTTGAGCTTTGCGGGCGTAGGCAGCTCGACTTCCAGCTCCTTTGCAATCTCAACCAACTCGGTCTTCGTCTTTTCGGAGAGCTGAGCGGCCGTCAGCATCGGCGGCACTTCGATCTGCTGCGGAAGCTGGTCTTGGAACGTGCCGGGGTGTTGGCCAAAATGGTGGCGACGGCGAGGGCGGCGGCGCCGGCCTCCGCCTTGTGGAGGCCGCGAATCGTTATTTAGCCGATGCTCGATGTTGGGCCGATGTTCTGTTTGCAGAAGACTTCTCTCTTATGGAGTCGCGCACGCCAAACTTCGAGATCGACGGAGAGGCTGCCGTCGCAATCAGATCGGTGGCGTGAGCGGTGAGGGTGTCAAGATGTCGCGGCTGTCAACAGATGACCGCTACGCGACGCTCACACTATAGCATAAGCCCCCGGCGGCGTTCAAGCCGGGTTCAGCCGAGCCGGTCCGCTCACGTAGGGACTGCCGGCCAGGTAGAATCGAAGACGCTTATCCGCCGCTCGGGTTATCCCGATGCGTGGGCTGCGCCCAAACCGCCCGGGCGCCCAGTCGTCGCGCGCCAACCAGAGGCGAGGGTCCGAGAAGAGATCGGTGCCGTCGAAGGAGCGATCGATCCCCAACGCGCTGCAGAGGCGGCCAGGACCGCGACAAAGATCGCGGGGCCGCTCGACGCCTCGCCGGTGCGCCATGAGCGCGAGTCCTTCGATCGGCTCGAGAGCGCGCACGAGCACCCCCGCGCCTTCTCCCTCGGGCTCGCTCGAAAGATTGAAGCAAAACGAGGTGCCGTAAATTTGGTAGACGTAGGCGCGGTGCGGCGGCCCAAAGAGCGTCGCGTTTCGCAGGCTCTTTCCAGAGAAGGCATGACACGCCGGATCATTAGGAAGGTAGGCTTCAGTCTCGACGATTCGGCCTGCAGTCGTTCCGTCTTCGCCGTCGCGCACCAGAATGCAGCCCAGCAAGGCTTTTGCGAGCGCTTTCGTCTCGACCGGCAAAGCACCCGGATCGAGGCGGCGAACATTCACGCCGCAACGTTCAGCGCTACCTCCGCTCCCGCCCTTTGCATCAGCTCGTCGGTCGCTCCGATACCGATCTCGACGTGCTGGAATGCGTTGAGCGCACAACGCAAACGGACGTACGGAAGCACGAGCGATTCCGGCACGTCGGAGCGACTCGTCACGTCTTCGACGAACCTACGGTCGGACATCACAAAGCGCGCGCGTGTAACTCCACGTTTCCAAAGCGCACGCGCGACCGTCACCAAAGCCGCATAAGCGGCCACGCGCTCCATCAGCACGCCACGGCGCACGATCCGAAACGGAAGCCGCACAACCTCGCGACCCTCGCCGGCGCTCAGAGCGGCATACGCCACACCGCTGCCGCCTAGTCCGGCCGCGTATCCGACAGTTACCTCGAGAACCTCATCGCCACGCCTTCGCATTGCATTACCTATACCCCATTTTATACGAACATATGTTCGAGGTCAAGCAATTCGCGCCGGGCGGATCAGGCTTTCGTAGAGCGCGAGGGTGCGATCGATCTGGTCCTGGATCGAGAATCGCTTTGCGGCTTGACGCGCGGCGGCAGCTCGCTCCGGCTCGGGGCCGCCCCGCACGAGCCGGAAGGCATCCGCGAACGCCTGCGCCGTCGATGGCACGAGCAGGCCGGCGGACCCGAGAACGTCACGGTTTTGGGGCGCGTCAGCTGCGATGACGGCCGCCCCGGCGGCGAGCGCCTCCGCTTGCACGATGCCCTGGGTTTCGGTCGTGCTGGCCATCACGAATGCGTCGGCGCTCGCATACAGGTCGGGCAGATCCTGGCGGGAGACGAAACCCAGGAAACGGCTCTGTTCGAAGACGCCGGAAGCGCGCGCGAACTGCTCCAACTCCGCCCGCAGCGGTCCGTCGCCGGCGATGACTAGTTTCAATGTAGGATCGTTCGTGCGCGCCAGGGCTTCAAAGAGCAGCTCGAGGTTCTTCTCCTTCGCCAGCCGGCCGACGCAGAGCAGGACGCGATCGCCGGCTCGCGCGCCGATTCGTTCTCGAACGTCGTCCCGGCGACGGCCCGCGCCAAAGAGGGCGACGTCGATCCCCGTCGGCACCGTCTCGATCCGCACCGTCACGCCCAACTCCCGCAGACGCGCGGCCATTGCGGGCGTCGGAGCGATGACGGCGTCGGCCAGATTCGCGAAGGTCCGCGTCAGCCGGCTGGCGGCAAAGCGCGTTGCGTTGGCGTCGAAGGGAACGTAGTGAGCGTAGGCCTCGAGCTGCGTATGGTAGGTGTAGACCAGTGGGATCCCATAGCGGCGCGCACAGCGCATGCCCATCCAGCCGGTGACGAACGGCGAGTGCGCGTGAACGACCGAAAGGGCCTTGATCACCGCGTTGACGCGGCGGCTTACCAACGGAAGCGTCAAGCGATAAGGCGTGCGCGCAGGCAGCGGAAGCGACGGAATCCGGTGGACGTCGGCCTCGGACCGGGCCGTGCCCGGCATGCTCGGCGCAAAGCAAAAGACGTCGTGGCCCCGGGCCTGCAAACCAGAAGCCAATGCTTCGACCGACGCCACCACGCCGTTGATGACGGGGCGGTAAATCTCGGTAAAGAGCCCCACACGCAACGGCTGCATCGCGGGCTTTCTTCGCTTCGGCATTCGGGCACGCCCCGCGAAAGCCGAAAGCGCCAACGGAAGTTCTTGAGCAAGCAGGTGGCCCTTTGTGGTTGCGACTTTTGTCATACTT
>JABCZE010000329.1 GCA_013289785.1 Vulcanimicrobiota bacterium
CTCCAGCTGTGGGAGCGCAGCGCCGGCGTCATCCGAGATCGGAAATTGGAAGAGCACGCGCGTTGCAGTGCGAGAGTCTGTGTTCTTGAATGAGATGCAAGCGTGAGCGCCGCGGCCGTCACGTTTGACGGCAGCCCAGCCGCCGAATATGACGATGTTCCCCACGGGAGCGCCGCCGATCGTGGGGCTTCCGAACTCGAGCGAACGATAGGGATTCGGCGTCGGAGTCGGTGCGGGCGTCGCAGGCCCAACGTTCACCGGCTTGCGCCTTCCGATGTCCGCGTCGGTCGCGCCACGCGCGTACAGGGCGGAGCGGCCGCCGCCGCGCAAAAACACCAGCATGGCCTGCCGGTCGGGCTCGTCCAGGGTGCGCACAATATCAAACTCAACCCTGTACGCCGGGTCGCCCAATTTCGGTGCGGGAGCGCCGGCGCGCGCCCAGTGCACGAGGCTTGCGAACTGGGAATCGGAGAGGTTCCGCATGCTCATGAGCACCAGGCCGAGGAAGCCCGAAGCCGCCGGTTTCGCAGGGACCGGCACAATGATGGCCAGCGTCAGAACGGCGGCGACGGACGTTAGCAAAGAACCGCGGCGAATATTCATTCAAAGTAGGTTCTCTCTTGCCGCCAACCGCCTCCTTGAACGAACGGAGCCCTTTACCGGCGAGGTAGCGCGGACCTTTACGACTGCGTAATTTACGCCATCGCAAACGCTACGCCGCCGGCTAGCGGACACTCGCGCGTGCCTCACGTAGTTCGACGTATTGTATCCACTCGCCGGCCTTAGCCAGATTCTCGCCGGCGACGGGATCGTCGAGTCGCCGCGAGCGCAGGTCGAGCACGCTTCCCGAACGTACCCATAGGTCCCCGGACCGTTTCCAGCCGTCGGCGGTAAGCCGCGCGCGGATGTCGCGGTCGGCGGCGTCCAATGTCGCGTGGCTCATTTTTTCAGCCGAGATTCCCACATTGATGGTGGCGATGCGATCCGGATCGCGGGCATAGGTCGTGATGTAGTAGTAACGGCAGCGCGCAAAGGTCGTTGCGCTTCCGGCGATGCGATAATCGAAGATCGCGGCACCCCCATATTGCGCACCGTTGAACAGCTCCGACTTCGAACCGCGCTGAACTTTAAGCGACGAGGCCGAGATCACGCGAGCGATGGACATGCCGGGCGCCGCCACCAGCGTGCCTTGCACCGGCATGCGCGCGATGGCTTCAGCGGCGTTGCGTTCAGGCTGGGCCGCTGACGTTGCGTCGTCGTGGGCAAAGAAGCCGGCGCGAATGGCGGCGGGAAGCGCTAGCGTCAAACCGACGGCCATGAGCGCCCAAATCGGCCATACGACCCATCCGGGGCGCGAAATCAGCGGCTGGAACGGTTGCACCTTTAAGGCCCTCCCAATAAGATCGAGACCGGCGAGAACGACGGCGACCATGAGTGGTATCAAGGAGAAGCCGAATGCAACAAATAGCGTAAAGAAGACGATCTTCGCAGGCGTTTCGTAGGCCGTTGGATTCGCTACGGTGCCGGACGCTATTATCGCGTCGCCCACGATTACGGCCACAAGGATCGCGCCGAAGATCCCGCCGGAGATAAGAACAAGTACGGGTATTTTAGAAGTCATAATCCCTCAAGAGCAGCGGTGTGGGAGTACAGACGTTTCCGGGGTGACAGGAAACTCGGCGCGGACGAGCGCACACGTCGTCGTGGCTATGCGATCACACGACCGCCCGCATCGGTGCTCCATTGGACTTCGATTCGCCCTGCTGGCGTCGGTGGCATTCGGAACCGTGGGGGCGGGCAGTAGCGAAATCTCGAAGTCCTTCCCTTCCGCGCTCGCCGATGCGCTCGTTCGCGATCCCGACGTCGCCCCGTGCGCCGAGAGCGCGCACGCGGCGTCGAACGCGGCTTACGCGAGTGCGAACTTCGATTTCTCCAACGTCGCACTACGCAGCGGCGCACGAATGGTCGTCGTTACCGGTGGGGGCAGCTGCGTCTGCGGCAACGTCAACTGCAAGGTTGCGGTATTCGTGCAGCATGGCAACGAGTACAAATCCATCCTTTCCGATTACGGGATCGATTGGAAGGTCCGGCCCGATGGAACCGCCGTCGTCACCTCGCACGACAGCGCCGACGTCGTTCTTCGCACGTCTTACCGATGGAACGGAAAAATATACGAGGTCTCCGCGAGAGAGATGGTCAACCTGCCGAGCAACGTCGCGAAGCCGGCCATTCGCAACGTCACATTCGCGCCGGGCGCATCTTCGGCGGTCATACGCGGAGATAAGCTGACGCTCGGCTTCGAAGACTACTGGAGGTTCTCTGCTCGCGCGGGCCAGACGCTGACGCTCACCCTCATCAAGCGCGATCCGCACTTCGGATCCGTTTCGGTGCGAAGTGGCGAGGCAACGCTGGGCAGCGCAAGCAGCGGCGTTCTTCAGGTCAAGTTACCGCAATCGCCCGAGTACGAAATCGTCGTAGAAGGTGGCGATGCGTCGTTCTCGAGTTACACTCTGAACGTTACAATCCGTTGACGACGGCTGGGTGCGACACTAGCGAGGCGGGTCGGGCCAAACGCCCGCGGCAGCCGTTTCTTTGATATCGACGTGCCAAGGCAGCGCTAAGAACGACGCGCGATCTTCTGCTTCGAAACCGTTAGCCGTTTTTTGCATGAGGCGCGTTGCCCGTTCGAGCAGGCGCGTTGCTTCAGTCAAACGACCGTCGAGGCGCAGGATTTGAGCCGCAACCCAATAGCAGTACGTGGGCCATTCGTTGCCCCGGTTAAGGGCGTCGTCGTCGGCA
The DNA here is from genome assembly GCA_013289785.1 of Vulcanimicrobiota bacterium. GTDB lineage: Bacteria > Vulcanimicrobiota > Vulcanimicrobiia > Vulcanimicrobiales > Vulcanimicrobiaceae > Cybelea. The sequence goes on from JABCZE010000329.1 coordinate 2,800, forward strand.
AGCATTTTCGTAACGGCGTCGCGTGCGGCCGCCAGATCGCCG
>JABCZE010000330.1 GCA_013289785.1 Vulcanimicrobiota bacterium
ACAAAGCCGGTCGGTCAAGGCGAGAACGTGCTCCTCGATGGCCTGCAGCCCGCTGCGCTCGAAGAGTTCGATCGCGCAGACCAGCGAGAGCGTCCCGATTAAGTTCGGCGTCCCGCTCTCAAAGCGCAGGGCTTCCGGGGAGAACGGCTGCTCGTAGTTGTGAAAATCCCACATATCCGCGAGCGACCGCCATCCGGGCATCGCCACCGCCAGGCGTTCGCCAAGCTCCGGGCTCACGTAGAGAAATGCTGCGCCGTGCAAACCAAGCATCCACTTTCCGGCACCGGCGTATAACGCATCGATACCGAGGGTCCTTACGTCGAGCGGAAAAACGCCCAGCCCTTGCATCGCGTCCACGCAGAGAAGCGCGCCCGCTTCATGCGCCGCCACCGCCAGACCCGCCAGGTCGTGGCGATAACCGTCGGCGTACGAAACCCATGACACGGCCACGACACGGGTTCGCGGTGAGAGTTCGCGCTCTAACCGCTCGGGCGTCAACCTCCCGTCGCGCATCGGCAGCAGGCGGACGTCGACGCCAAGACGGCGCAAGCCCAACCAGGGAATCACGTTGGCAGGGAACTCATTATCGCCGAGTATGACCTCGTCGCCCGGTCTCCAATCGATTCCGAGAGCAACCGTGTTCGCACCGGAGCCGGTATTGAGGAGCGTCGCGATCTCCGATCCGTTCGCGCCGATGAAGCTGCCGATCTTCGCGCGATATTCCGTCATCTTGAGATCGTACGGAAACGTGCCCAGAACGCCATTATCGGCGTGGGCGCGGACGAACTGCTCGATCGCGGCAACCGTGGAAGCGGGCAGCACGCCGGCGGCGGCGTGATTCAAATAGACGTACTTCTCGGTAACTCCAAACTCGCTGCGGCTAAGCGGCGTGCTCACTCTGCGCCGATCATGTCCTTTGTATGCCAAGCGATATTACCGGCGCGATCGCCGACGCGTTCGAGCGATGCAAGAACGAAGAGATACCGCGTTCCGGGACGTATGATCTCGGGATCGGCGCGCATCTCGGCCTGCAGCAATTTGATGCTGCGCTTGTAGAGTTTATCCACCTCGTCGTCGCGGTCGATCACGATGCTTGCAAGATTCGGATCTCGCTCGGTGTAGGCGCGCATTGCATCGAGCAACAGCCCGTGCGCGACGCTGGCGATGCGATCGATTTCAACCTTTTGCGGCCGCATCGGCTGATCCGAGAGCTTGATGGCGTTCTTCGAAATGTCGACCGCGTAATCGCCGACCCGCTCGAGGTCGGTCGCGATTTCCAACATCGCCGCAACCTCGCGCAGCTCGCCCGCGACCGGCTGCTGCCTCCAGATAAGCTCGATGCAATGTGCCTCGATGCGCCGCCGAAGATCGTCGATGGCGTCGTCGCCGGCAACGACCCGCGCCCCCGCCGCGGCATCGCGATTGTCGAGCGCATCGACCGCGACGCGGATGGCGTCGCTGACGAGCGCCCCAAGACGAACGACGTCGAGTCTGGTTCCCTCTAATGCTTCATGATACGCCGTGCGCACGGCCACCCTTATCCCTCCGATGAACATAGACCGCTAGTATAGCAGGGGGCACTTCCGCGCAATCCAACGAAGGAACCTGCGTCCTTTATCAAATCATAAGGTTGAACATGCCATTTGAAGACATTCTGGTCGCGGTCGAAGAGCCGCTCGGCGTTATTACGCTCAACCGTCCGACCGTTCTTAACGCCCTGCGCTCGCAGCTTTTGGACGAGCTCTCGACCGCACTGCGCGAAATGGAGCGCAACGATAAAGTCCGCGCGGTCGTCGTCACCGGGTCGGGAGAGAAAGCCTTTGCCGCGGGCGCCGACATCTCGGAGCTCAACGCGCTGGCGTCGGCCGGTTCGGGAGCCGACAAAGCTCGCACCGGGCAGGCTCTCACGCGCCAGATAGAGCGTCTAAGCAAGCCCGTCGTAATGGCGATCAACGGATTCGCGCTTGGCGGCGGCTGCGAGATCGCCATGGCCGGCGACATCCGCGTGGCGAGCGAGAACGCGAAGTTCGGCCAACCCGAGGTCAACCTCGGGCTGATACCGGGTTACGGCGGGTCGCAACGCTTGATGCGGCTGGCCGGGAAAGGCGTGGCGACGCATCTTTGTCTCACCGGTGAAATCATCGATGCGCAGGAAGCGCTGCGGATCGGCCTCGTGACTCGGGTCGTGCCCGCCGCCGAGCTGTTGAACGAGGCGAAGCGAATTGCGACGCTCATTGCGTCCAAGGCGCCGTTAGCCATTGCCGCCTGCAAGCGCGTCATCAACAACGGCGCCCATCTTTCAATCGACGACGGACTGGAACTCGAGGCACTCGAGTTCGGCACGCTCGTCGATACCGAAGACATCAAAGAAGGCACGCGCGCATTCTTAGAAAAGCGCAAGCCAGCCTGGAAGGGCCGTTAACGCTCGAAGGAAGAGAGCGCGTTGTTCATTGCGAGTGCGATGGCGGGGTTGAGCCCCTCCCATTTTGCTCGGATGAATCCGCTGCGATCGATCACGACAACCGTCGGAAACGCTTCCACGGCAAAGAGCGGTCGCGCGTTGCTTTCGGGATCGAGCGCGACATTTTGTAAGTGGTATCGCCGCGCGAAAGCGGCGGCAATTGGTTGCTCTTCACCAACGTCGATCGGCACGACCGTCGCTGCAGGATGCTCCCGCGACCAGGCCTCGACGAGCGGCAGCTCCAGCTTGCACGGCTCGCACCAACTCGCGTAAAAATCGAGAAAAAGCACGCGCCCGCGCTCGTCGGCAACGCGGAAAGCACCACCGTTTAGCCGCTGGTAGATCGCTGCGGGCGCGGGATGCGCGCTGGCCGGTTC
>JABCZE010000331.1 GCA_013289785.1 Vulcanimicrobiota bacterium
GCGAGACGATCGTGCAAAAGGCTGCGAAAATCGTTCGTCTAGTCATGAAGGACTCCTTATCGACGCGGGTAGCCGAACGGACCGGCCGCCCTGCATGTGGCGAACTTCGAGAAGCGGCCTAAAATGTCTTACCAGCCGACGGCTTCAGCGTCTTTTGCGAGCAGGCTTCGCGCGGACGGTAAACAACGAGCAACCGATGAGACGCCTTCGTCAGGTCCTTTGGGTTGCCGGCGTATTGCTCGTCGCGGTGGCCGTTGCTGGGTGCAGCGGCGGATCGCAAACGCCGCCCACCGCGAATGCGCAATTGCTGCGAGGAGGCGCATCCTGGATGGCGCCCGGCCTGGCGAAGCGCGATCTTCTCTACCTTTCAGACGACGGCGACGGCAGCGTGTACGTGTATTCGTTCCCCGATGCGAAGCTCCAAGGGACGCTGACCGGCTTGAGCTTCCCGACGGGTGAATGCGTTGACAAAGCGGGCGACGTCTGGATCGTGGAAGAGGGGCCCAACGAGATCGTCGAGTACGCGCACGGCGGTACCGTCCCGATCGCCACGTTGACCGATCCCAACAACGCCCCGGAGGGCTGCTCGGTAGATCCGACGACGGGAAACCTCGCCGTTGCCAACGCCCAGACCTTGAGCGCCGGCGCCGGAAGTGTCGGCGTATACGCACACGCCCAAGGCACGCCCACGCTTTACACCAACAGCCAGATGAAGTTCGTTCTGTTCGTGACGTATGACGACAAAGGCAACCTTTACGCCGATGGAGTGGACTACTCGCTCGTGTACCGGCTGGCCGAGCTTCGCAAGGGCGCCGGTGCACTTACCCCAATCGGGTTCAATCAGAGCATCGTCCAAGGCACCAACATTCAGTGGGACGGCAAATACCTAGCCGTTGGCGACGGAGGCGGTATCGTAGGGACGGGCCCGCCGGTGATCTATCACGTCAAAGTCGCGCACTCCACCGGTACGGTGGTCGGCAAGACCCCGCTTAGCGGAACGACCGGCATCTTTCAGTTCTTCATCCAAGGCAACACCTTCATCGGGCCTAACCTCGGCAACGAAAACGTTATGTTCTGGAAATACCCTGCCGGCGGTACGCCGACAAAAGCGATCGGCGGATTCAACGATCCGTTTGGCTCGGCGGTCAGCAAAGGTAAGAAATAAGCCGCAGCGCGAACTCTGTCGTATGCGGGCACGAAATCGCCTGCCGCGAATTTTACCGCTTGTTGTCTTCGCGATGGCCGGAACGCTCTTCGTCCTGGTTGACGGTTGCGGCGGCTCCGGTCCGCGTGCGGCTCCGTTCTTGCCGCTCCCTCGGCCGCCAAGTGGCAAGAACTTCACTCATATCGTCATCCTCATCCAAGAGAACCGCACGTTTGACAATCTCTTTGCCACCTTCCCGGGCGCCGACGGAACGAGAATTGGAAAGACACACAACGGCACAAGGCGTCTGCGCGAGGGCGACTTATACAGCGAGGTCAATCCAAGGAACCCTTACCGCTACTGGCGGCAGGACTGCAACAGCGACGCGAGCGGACAGTGCATGATGAACGGCTTTGACACCGTCCCGATTGGGATGACGCCGGGAACTTATGTCTATCAATACGTCAATCCGGCGCAAATTAAGCCATATTGGGATATGGCGCACGAGTACGTGCTCGGCGATCACTTTTTCCAAACTCAAGGCAGCGGCAGCTTTACCGCCCATCAAGATCTCATTCGAGGGGGCACCGACCTCAACTCATCGCAGAGCCTGATCGATCTTCCGTCCCAGCAACCTTGGGGCTGCGACGCTCCACGGGGCACCGTAACGTCGCTCATTTCACGGGGTAACCGATATGACGCGGGCGGCGGTCCATTCCCGTGCCTGTCCTACCGAACGCTGCGCGATCTGCTCGACCCCGCAAAGGTCTCTTGGCGGTACTATTCCCCGGCGGTTTGGCAGCCCTCCGGCGCCGCCTGGGCCGCGTTCGATGCCATCAAAGCGGTTCGCTACGGATCGGAATGGTCGACGAATCAAGCGTCGCCTGAAACAAGAGTCTTCACCGACATCGACCGGGATACGCTTCCCGGTGTTTCCTGGGTCATCCCCGATTTCAACAACTCCGACCACGCCGGTAGGAGCGGCGACACCGGTCCCTCCTGGGTTGCTCAAGTCGTCAATGCTATCGGCGAAAGTCCTGCGTGGAGCACGACCGCGATCCTCGTTCTTTGGGACGACTGGGGAGGATGGTACGACCACGTACCGCCGCCGGGTCCCCACCGCAGCGGCGGCTTAGGATTCCGCGTGCCCCTTATCGTGATTTCACCCTTTGCGAAAACGGGATACATCTCGCATAACCAGTACGAGTTTGGCAGCATCGTACGATTTGTCGAAGACAACTGGAATTTGGGACGACTCCAAACAAGCGACGAGACCTCCGCCGATTTCTTGAACGACTTTTTCGACTTCACCCAAAAGCCCCGAAAGTTCCATCCGATTGCGGCGCGATATTCCAAGCGGTTCTTCCTGCAGCAACCCCCGTCGAACAGGCCCGTCGACGACGAGTAGCTCGGAGATAGGGTGCGAGCCTTCGGATCGTCGAACCCAAAAAGCCATGCGAGTGAAACTGCTGATTACGGCGATCCTCATTTGCCCGACGGTCGCGGGCTGCGGCGGCGGCATCCCAGCGCCGGCAAGTGCACCTCCGAGCCTAGCCTCTCCGATCGGCGCTTCCAAAGCCGAACGCCCGTTTGCCTATGTCGCGGAAGTCTGTCGCCGCTCGTCCTGCGCCTCGCCGAACGGATTCGTACAGATGTTAGGTGGGCCGGTAATTACCCAGGACA
>JABCZE010000332.1 GCA_013289785.1 Vulcanimicrobiota bacterium
GAGCGGTCGCGGAACGTCCACCGTGGCGTTGCCGCTGCCGTCGACGCGAACCGTTTCGGCCAGCCACTGCGTCGTTGCCCACGGCGCGCCTTCCGGCGAATATCCGAGGTAGACGTGCGGCGACCGGACGACGGTCACCCGCACGGAAACACCGCCGCGCGAGGCGTGCACGAGCAACGGAACGTCCTGACGAAAATCGCACGTAGTGCCGCAAGCGGCGCTGACGTCGAGCGACAGGTCGCCGGCGTTCGAATCGACGTGCACCGTGGCGCCGCCGGCCCCGCCGTCGACTTGCGCGAGCACGGTGTAATCGCCGGCGGAAGCACCCGCCGGAATGGTCAGGGCCGTGGAAAACGCTCCCGCCTCATCGATCGGAACGTGGCGCGCGGCGATCGTTCGTGCGCCGTCACGCAGCGAAACGAGCGCGGTTCCGCTGCCGGCGCGCAGCACGCCGTTGGCGCGCGTGCGCGCGAAACCGGCGATGCGAACGTCTCCGCCGGCGTGTACTACCGCCGAGTCGGTTCGCACGCCGACGAGCGTTGCGGGAAACGGCGGCTGCGGCAAAAGGCTCAAGAAGGCGTAGCTGTCGCCCCACTGCGCGAGTGCAAAGACTGGACGAGACGGCCGGTTCCAGCGCACTAGCCCGTTGCCATCGGTCAGCGCGACGACGAAAGAGTTATTGACGACCAACTCCACGCGCATCCGCGAGAGCGGCATGCCCGTGCCGAGATCCATGCCATAAAAAAGAAAGCCGCTCGGCGTCTCTTTGGAGATAAGGCCGACTCGCGAGCGATTGATCCATACCTGTTCGCCGACATCGCCTCGGCGCGCTTCGACGACGAAGAAGCCCTCGCGCGTTCCCAGCGGCAGGTTCACCTGATTCGACGTGAACTGATAGCCGCCGGGCGGCGTGAAGTTGAACGAGAGTATCGGACGGCGCCGGGCCGTATCGATTGCACGCGGATTAAAATTCGAGCCGGCGGTTAGAACGTCCGCCGGGTTGACCGCATAGACCGAAAAGGCCACGGTGGCACTTGAATAGGTATCCAGCCGAACCGTGGCCGTCTTCCACGGGTCGCTCGAGTCGCCGGCAAAGAGTTGGAAATACGAATCGAGGCGATGCAAATCGACGATCGGCCGCTCGGCTTGCGCGGCGGAGAGGTTGAGCGCGAAGGCGAGCAGAGCAACGGCTACCAGACGAGCGGCCATCTTCGTCAGCGCTGCTTCGGCAGGTTGAAGCGCGAGGCCCGCGTAAAGCGGAGCATCGTGGACGAACAGGCGGCGGGAGAGCGACCCACCTCGACGCGGTGCCGTTTCTGCGGCTTTGAAGAAGGCGCGGACGAGGCGAGAACCGTGCGCGAAAAACCGCACCTTCAAGTGGTCGTTGCCTGCGGTTCGTGCGGACACCCCTTCGCGGTGCTCTCACGCAACTAACTGTGAAGTCGCTGGGCTGGAGTGCGGTAGCGCTCGCGGTAATCCTGAGCGCCACCACCTTCCCGTGCGTCGCAGCAACCTCGACGCCGCCGCCGCGGCATTACTCGCTTCCCACGGTTCCCTTGCACACCGAAGCCATCGTCGAGGTCAACAAAAAAGGGCAGGTCGTGCGAATTAAATCGACCAAGCCGTGCAAGGTGCAGTCGTTCAACATTCAAACGTTCGGGAACGCCCTGCAGATGTGGATTCGGCGCCCCGACGGCACCGCTGAGGTCGGGCTCTATCGCGTTTCCTATGACTACGATCCCAAGACGCACGGCGTCACGCGCAAAGTCGCATTGGTTTCGGCCGGCGGCACCTGGGGCAACGACGAAGGCGCCGCTCTCGTCATGATCGAGCAAGCCAGAAAAACGGCGCAAGAAGAGAAACAGCACGAGGAAGAGCAGAACGCGAAGCTGCCTTCGCTCAACCAGATACGCGGCGCTTCGCCGACCCCCAAACCCGAGCCGCAGATCACCCTTCCGCCCGCTTGAAGTTCCTGACGTACCGGTCGGACGATGGCCGGCTTCGTCCGGGCGTTCTCGAAGGCGACATGATTCGCGCGATTGCCACGCCGACGCTGCGCGAGTACGTCGAACTGGCACCACACGAGCGCATCGCCTGGCATACCGCCGACGAGCTCGTCGCGCTGCAAAGCGTCACGCTCGACGCACCGGTTCGTCCGTCGCGCAACGTTTTTTGCGTGGGGCGCAACTATCTCGAGCACGCAAAAGAGGGCGCGCGAGCCGCGGGGCGCGAGCTGCGGCTCCCCGACGTTCCGACGTTCTTCACCAAAGCTCCCACGGCAATCGCGGCTCCTCAGGCCACCTTGCGCCTCCAGGCGCGAGTTTCGCGAGAGTATGATTTTGAGGCCGAGCTCGCCGTCGTCATCGGAGCCGAGTGCAAGGACGTCCCGGAGGACCAGGCGCTCCACGTCGTCTTCGGCTACACCGCGCTCAACGACGTTACTGCCCGCGACTTGCAGCGCGAGCACGGTCAGTGGTTTAAGGGGAAGAGTCTGGATTCGACCTGTCCGGTCGGGCCATGGATCGTCACCCCCGATGAAGTCGGCGACCCCCAAGCGCTCGCGATAAACTTTCATCGTAACGGCGTTGAGAAGCAGAACAGCAATACGGGCAAGATGATTTTCCCGGTCGCGCGGGTGATTGCCGAGCTTTCGAAGGGCATGACGCTGCTCCCGGGCGACATCATCGCCACGGGCACCCCCGAAGGCGTCGGCTTCGCGCGCAATCCCCCCGAGTTTCTCGCCGACGGCGACGTTCTCGACGTCTGGATCGAGAAGATCGGACATCTAGAGAACACCGTGGCCATCGCATAATCGAGCGGCCGTG
>JABCZE010000333.1 GCA_013289785.1 Vulcanimicrobiota bacterium
GCGCGTCGTCGCGCGCGTTCGCAGAATTTACGCGATCTATGGAGGCGATCGAAAGATCGCCGCCGGTCATCTCGGAACGCTCGATCCGCAGGCCGCCGGCGTGCTTCCCGTCGCAATCGGAAAGGCTACGCGGCTGATCCCGCTGCTCGAGGATCAGCGAAAGGGGTATGCGTTTACCCTGGTGCTGGGCCGCTCGACGACGACGCAAGACGCGTTCGGCGAGACGCGCGAGGAGGGAGCGATTCCAGCGAACTGGCCGCGTCTCTTGAGCGAGGCGCTTCCGCGGTTCGTTGGAAAAATTGCGCAAACTCCGCCGATGTACTCCGCCGCGCACCATGAAGGCCGGCGGCTGTACGAACTGGCGCGTGAAGGCAAAACCGTCGAGCGTAAGCCCCGGCAAATCACGATCTACGGTCTCACCTTGCTCGGTGTCGAACCGCCGCACGCGGCGCGATTGCGTGTGGCGTGCAGTGAGGGAACCTACGTACGGACGCTGTGCGAGGAACTCGGAGCGGCAATCGGCGTTCCCGCGCATATGGGCGCGCTCGTTCGCGAGGGCTCGGGACCCTTCGTCCTTTACGAAGCGCTCACCATCGACGAGATTGCGCGCACGCCCGAACGCGCGCTGATCGCTCCCGAGCACATCATCCCGTTTCCTACGATCGTTCTCGATCTGCGCGGATCCGCCGACTTTCGCGCCGGCCGGGTCGTTCCGTTGCCGCAAGGCGCGACGGCACGACACGTCTTCGTGCGCGACGAGTCGCGAACGCTCGTCGGCGTGGGCGAGGCGCTCGGCACGCTCCTGGCTCCGCGCAAGGTCTTCGTATGAAGCTTCACCACCGGCTGGAGCGCGACAGCCAACGGCCGCTGGTGCTGGCGATCGGCTTCTTCGATGGATTCCATCTCGGCCATCGCGAGATCGCGCGGCGGACGCTGCGCTTACGCAAGCCCGGTTGGCGCGCGGGCGTCCTGACGTTCGCAAATCATCCGGCCACGCATCTTCGCCCCGGAACCGAGCCTCCGATGATTTGCACGCAGGAGGAACGGCTCGATCTTTTTGCGTGCGCCGGCTTTGACGAATGCTTCTTCGTGAAGTTCGACGAGACGATCGCGACGCTCTCGCCCGCCGCCTTTCTCGATCTGCTGGTCGATCGGCTCGGCGCGCGCGGCGTGGTGGTCGGCGATACGTTCCGTTTCGGCCACCGGCGGGCCGGGGATACCGCGCTCATGCGCGAGTACCTGACGCCGCGCGGCACTGCGGTCGTTGCGGTCGATCGCGTTAGCGAAGACGGCGAGCGGGTTTCCAGCACGCGGATCCGCGGCCAGATTCTCCAGGGAGACCTGGCCGGCGCGGATCTACTGCTCGGCGGCACCGGCTACGAAATCCGCGGACCGGTGGAGTTGGGCGAGGGCCGGGGCCATTCGCTGGGCTTTCCAACGGCAAACGTCCGCGTCCCGGCCAAGCTGATTCCGAGGGATGGAGTCTACTCCGCGACGGCACGGTACGACGGGCGTGACTATGCGGCGCTCGTCTCAATTGGAACCAATCCGCAGTTCGACGGCAACCGGCGCACCGTCGAAGCGTGGCTGCGCGACTTCGCGCACACGATCTACGGGCGCGAGTTGTGGCTACGGGATCTGCGATACGTGCGCGAACAGCGGTTTTTCCCGGATGTCGCCGAACTCGTGGAGCAAATGCAGCGGGACGTTGCCGCAGTCGGTTATCCGAGCTATGGCTAAGAAGCTTCGGGCTTCGGCCATCGTCCTCGCCTGCGCGCTGGCGGCGTGCGTTCACGCCGGGAGCGCCGATTCGTCGGGCTCCGCAAAGGTTGCTCGCGTTGGCCAGGCCGCCCCGCCGTGGACGGAGCCGAGCCTGCCCGGGCCGACTCTTTCGCTGGCCGCTTTGCACGGCAAGGCGATCTATCTCAACTTTTTTGCCACCTGGTGCCCGCCTTGTAACGCCGAGGCTCCCGCGATCGACGCCATTTCGCGCGACTATGCCGCTCGCGGCTTGCAAGTCGTGGGCGTGGACGTGCTCGAAAACGCGCGTAAAGCAGCCGGCTTTCGCCAGGATCACCATCTGACGTATCCCGTCGTCGTCGACGGCGGAACGTTACGCGATCAATATGCCGTTAACGGCCTCCCGGTTCACGTGTTCATCGATCGCCTTGGAATCGTTCGCCGCATCGTCGTCGGCGAGATGTCGCCGGCAGACATGCGCAGCAATGCCGAACGCCTCTTGCAATGACGGTTCTGCTGCGGCGCGGGAGATTTGCTTGGTGCTTGGCCCTTGCGCTAGCCGCCGGCATAACCGCCGGCTGTAGCGGCGGGGGCTCGGAGTCCGGCGTCATGATGCCTGCCGCAAATGCGGGCGGACCAGCCGGCTCCGGCGCGATGGGAAATACCGTGGTTCGGATCTTCGTCCCGACCGTGCAGCAGAACGCCCTAGGCAGGGTGCAGCCGCCGCAGGCGCCGGTCGGCGGCGGCCCGCCGCTTCTTGGCGGCGTGGCTCCGCCGCCCGTTGGCATCGCGCAGGGCGCTGCGCCGGCTTCGCCGCCTCCGTCAGGCTCGCAGATGCTGGCGATCAACGTCAACGGTCCGGCGGCAATCAGCCAAACGCTGGCGGTTGGGCCGAACGCCGGTGGCTGCGCGCCGACGGCCGGCGGAACGAGCTGTCAGCTGACGCTCGCGCTTCCGGCCGGAACCTATATGGGGACGATTGGAGTCGCCAACACCGCCGCTTCGACGGCGATTGCCTTTACGGTGACGCCGAACGGACAGAACGTTTTCGGCGTTACGCTAAGCGGGGTGGCTGCACAAGT
>JABCZE010000334.1 GCA_013289785.1 Vulcanimicrobiota bacterium
GCCGGCGTCGTGCTTGCGGCGCGCTAGGCGGTCGCAGCAGGCATGGTAGGCGATCGCGAAGATCCAGGTCGAGAACTTGGCGCCCGCTCGAAACGTCCGCAAACTCCGAAACGCTTTGAAAAAGGCCTCTTGCGTCGCGTCCCGGGCATCCTCGACGTTATGGAGCATGCGGTAGGAAAGATGATAGACGGCTCGGTCGTATCGCTCGACGAGCGTTGCGAAGGCTTCGGAGTTGCCTTGCAACGTCATTGCGACCAACTCGCCGTCTTCCGGCGCGGCTTTCATCCGGATTTGCGGGGCCTCCGCCAAGAGTGCCGACACGCCAGTCGTACGCGCGTGAGGCGGCGATTGTTTCGCAGCGCCGGCCGTCGCCGGCGGGCCGTTCCGCGAAACATGCGGCTTGCCCGGCCGTAAGTAAAGCAGCAACAATCACGGAGGTTCCTGCTGAAAATGACTACAATCCCGAACACAACCCTTCCCGGCGGCTCTTTGACCGGCCGGAGGCACCCCGCGCAACCGTCCGACGAGCGGAACTCCGCTCAGTCGCTCCGTCCCACCTTTGACGGTTGGGGCCCGCGGATCTAAATGTCGCGCCTCTCGGTCGTGGCGATGCTCCTCGCCGCCGAGGTCTTGATCGTCGGCACGGCCGTCTACGCCCTCGGCGGCGGCAGACCGATGTTCATCCATTCCATGCATCACGCCGATTTCACGGCCGCGCCGGTCGAACCGGTTGCGGCTGGTGAGACCCCGCAGGTCGTGATCGATGATGCCTCCTCGCGCGTTAAAGTCGGCGTCTCGAACGACGGGCTCGTCCACGTGCGCGATATGACGGAGATGCGCGGCGCGATCTTCTCGACTTCGAGCTATCCGCAGCTGCGCGTCACGCGAACCGCCGACGGCGTACGGATCGAACGTACCGCGGCGCCAAATGTTTCCGTCGAGCTTTTTGGCTTCAGCACCGAAGCCATCCAAGTGGACGTTCCCAGCGGATCTCACGTCCAGATTGCCCGCTGCTCGGGCGCGGACGTTACCGGAATCAGCGGCGGCGTGAGCGTGAAGTCACAAGACGGACACGTGACGTTGAGCGATCTGCGAGGCAATGTGGATGCTAGCAGCGACGACGGATACCTCACGGCAACCAACGTCCGGGGCGACCGCCTCGCGCTCGAATCGAGCGACGGGCATCTCGAGCTCACGGACGTCACCGTCGGCTCGCTGGTCGCCCGCACCCGCGACGGGCGCATCGAAGCCACGAATTTGACGATCGCCGGCGCGCGTCCCGACGCGACGCTGCACAGCGACGACGGCCCCTTGCGCGTAGCGGGTACTTTTGGGCCAAACGGATCTTACGAACTATCGACCGACGAAGGCTTGGTCAACCTGCGCGTTCCGCAGAGTTCCGATCTGGCTATCGAGGCATCGACCAACGACGGACGAATCGACGTCGATGGATCTTCGCTTGCGCGTGACGATTCCGCGCCGCACACAATACGTCTTGGCGCCGGCTCGGGGACGATGAAGCTGGCGACCTCCGATGGATCGATTCACATTTACACGAACGGAGATTTTCTACAGTGACGGATTCTGACACTATCATACCGGTACTCGCGATCGTCTGCATCTTCGGAGCACCCGTCGCCGCCTGGATCATTTCGCGCGTCCTGGCGCATAAAGAGCGAATGGAGATGCTGCGGCACGGCATCGTTCCGCCGGCGAGCGAGCGCGACATGCGACGCGCGATGAAGCACGGCTGGTCACCGAACCAATCGGCAGGCCCCGCCGCCAACCAATTCGCGTACCAAGCCGACTACTACGCGCAGCACCAGCTCCGCAGAGGCATTCAAGTTGCGTGCATCGGCTTCGCGCTGCTCATTGGACTGGGCTTCATCGGATACCGAGGGGATGGGACATACGTCTACGGTCCGTGGCTGCTCGGCGGTTTGATCCCGCTCTTCGTCGGCATCGCGCAGATTATCAACGCCGTGCTGAGCGGTGCGACGTTCGGAGCGGCCGGCGCGCAACAGCGACTCGGCCCAACCTACGACGCCGGCGCCGCGCCGGAAAACTCTGCTGGAACCACGGTGCCGCCTGGCCCGACGTATGGCGGCTGGCGCCCGGGCCCAATCCCGGAGATCGAGAAGCCGGCGTCGCCGCCGGATTATCGCAGCTGAGTCTCCGGTCCTGGAAAAAAAAATGCCGCCGGGCGGTTGCCGGGCGGCATTTTGTTAGAATAATAACGGAATACTACTTGCAGGTTACCAAGGCCATGGCCCAACCAGCGGCCGTTCGAGTCCTGACCAGATATCCATCTGCAGTCCGATCGTATACCTGATAGCCCGCTCTGAGTGCGTCGGCTAGCGATTTGAAGACGATAAGACCTGCCATCTGGAACCTCCTTTCTCGTTTGCTTACGCTCTCTATACAGTATAACGGCTGGAGTAGCAAGAGCGTTCACCCATTCCCATGATTTTTCTGAGAATTAGCAGAAAATACGATTGGCATGACGACGCTTGACTTGCATCCCCGCGTTCACACCACGACGATACTCGAGCGCCGCGAGCTTGCGACCGGAGTAATCCTCGTAACGCTGCATGCGCCGGAACTCGCAAAGGCAACGCAACCGGGCCAATATGTGATGGCAATTCCGCCGAGCGGCGAAGCTGCCGCGACGGCGCTGGCCATCTATGAAGCAGAGGGCAAGCGCGCGAGCATTCTCTTCTTCGTAACAGGCAAGCGCACGCGCGAACTCGCGACCTTGGCGCGCGACGACCGGCTCGACGTCGTGGGACCGCTCGGCAACGGCTTCGACTGCACTGGGGAC
>JABCZE010000335.1 GCA_013289785.1 Vulcanimicrobiota bacterium
TGCCCGAGTGGCCGCGCGAGTACGGCGGCGGCGGCCTCTCGCGCGACGAGGCGAAAATTCTGCGCCAGGAAATGCGCGCGCTCAACTGCCGCTCTCCGCTCGACAGCTTCGGCATCTGGATGCTCGGCCCTGCGCTGTTGAAGTACGGCTCCGAAGAACAGAAGCGCGAGCATCTGCCCAAAATCGCGCACGGCGAGATTCGATGGTGCCAGGGTTACTCGGAACCGGGGTCGGGCTCCGACCTCGCGTCGCTGCAAACCCGCGCCGAGGACAAAGGCGATCAGTTCCTCGTCAACGGCTCGAAGATTTGGACGTCGTACGCCGACAAGGCCGACTGGATTTTCTGCCTCGTGCGCACCGACCCGAACGCGCCCAAGCACGAAGGCATCAGCTTCATCTTGTTCGACATGGAAAGCGCGGGCGTCTCGACCAAGCCCATCACCCTGATTTCGGGCGCGTCGCCGTTCTGCCAGACTTTCTTCGACGACGTGCTGGTGCCGAAGGCGAACCTCGTCGGCAAACTCAACAAGGGCTGGGATATCGCGAAGTACCTGCTGACGCATGAGCGCGACATGATTGGCGGCATGGGTGGCACTTCGGAAAATCGCTCGCTCGGCCAAATTGCGACTGACACCGTCGGCACCGACAACGGCATGCTGGCGGACACTGTCCTGCGCGGCGACATCGCGGCGTTCGAGATCGACGCGCTCGCGTTTCGCCTCACGATGGATCGTGCAGGCGATATGGCAAAGGTCGGGCAGGCGCATCCCGCCGTATCGTCGCTGCTGAAATACTACGGCACCGAACTCAACAAGCGCCGGATGGAGTTGGTGATGTCGGCGGGTGGCACCGACGCGCTCGAGTGGGAAGGCGAGCGTTCGCGCGAAGGCCGCACGGCGCGTGCGTGGCTGCGTTCCAAGGCCAACTCAATCGAGGGCGGTACCAGCGAGGTTCAGCTCAACATCATCGCCAAGCGCATACTGGGCCTGCCAGGTGCGTAACCGCCGATGGCGTTAGTTCTCAACGACGAACAGACGATGCTGCGCGACAACGCGCGCGGCTTTTTGGCGAAGAATGCGCCCGTCGCACATCTGCGTGCACTGCGCGACAAGCGCGACGCCGACGGATTCTCGCGCGCGCTCTGGAAGAACTTCGTCGAGATGGGCTGGGCGGGAATTCTCGTCCCACAGGACTACGGCGGCCTGGGACTCGGACACGTCGAGGCCGGCGTCGTGGCGGAGGAGTTGGGGCGAACGCTGACTCCCTCCCCTTTTCTCTCGACCGCGATTCTTGCGGCGACTGCGATCGCCCGCGCGGGTACCGACAAGCAGAAAGAAGCTTACCTGCCGCGCATCGTTTCCGGCGATTTGATCGCGACGCTGGCCGTCGACGAATTCGCAAAGCATCATCCTGAAAAATCCGCGATGCCCGCGACTCGCGCTGGCAATGGCTTCAAGCTCAACGGCGCCAAGACTTTCGTGCTCGATGGCCATGTTGCGAATCTTCTGATCGTGGTCGCGCGAACCTCAGGCAAAGCCGGCGATACCAACGGCCTCACGCTGTTTCTCGTCGATCCGACGGCGCCGGGAGTTCGCGTCGAGCGCACGCCGGCGGTGGACACGCACAACGCCGCGCGAATCAGTTTCGAGGACGTGAGTGTCAGCGCCGAAAGTGTGCTCGGCAAAGTCGATGCGGGTTGGGACGTCCTCGAAGGTGTGCTCAACGTCGGCCGCGCTATCGTTGCGGCGCAGATGGTCGGCACCGCCGAAGAAGCATTCAGCCGCACCGTCGCCTATCTGAAAGAGCGCAAACAATTCGGCAAAGCGATCGGCGAATTTCAAGCGCTGCAGCATCGCGCCGCTCATCTGTATTGCGAGCTCGAGGTCACGCGCTCAGCCGTGCTGAAGGCGCTGCAGACTCTCGACGATTCTTTCGACCGCGCCGGTGCGATCGTCTCGGTCGCGAAGGCGCGCGCCGGTCTCAGCGCCGTGCTCGCCGTCAACGAAGCTGTGCAGATGCATGGCGGCATCGGCATGACCGACGAATTCGACATCGGCCTGTTCATGAAGCGCGTGCGCGTCTGCCAAGAGCTGTTCGGCGATTCGAACTTTCACGCCGACCGCCTGGCACGCATGAACCGCTACTAAAACTTCCACGAAATTTCTGCGAGGGTGCTCCGATGAGTGATCGAGACTCCTTGACGGTTGCGATCGTCGGCACGGGTGAAATGGGCGCCGCGGTGGGCCGCCGGCTGCACGAAGCCGGCGCACGCGTAGTGACGTCACTCGCCGGCCGCAGCGCCGAGAGCGTCGCGCGCGTTCGCAGCTCCGGCCTCGAGATAGCCGACGACGACGATTCGCTGCTGCGCTGCGCGAGCTTTGTGCTCTCGATCGTTCCGCCCGGCGTCGCCATCGAAGTTGCCGAACGTCTTCGCGGTCCCATCGGCCGCGCGGATGAACCGCCGGTCTTCGTCGAATGCAACGCGATCTCGCCCGCGACTTGCCGACATATCTGCGAACTGCTCGACGCGACGACGCACTTCATCGACGCCGGCATCATCGGCGGCCCTCCCGTCGCCGGCAGCCAGGATCCCGCCAAGGGTCCACGCTTCTACGCATCAGGCCGCGACGCTTATCTGTTGACGCGCTTGGCGAGCTTCGGTCTCGACATCGCGGTCCTCGACGGTCCCGTCGGCGCCGCGTCGGGCTTGAAGCTCTCGTACGCCGGGCTGACCAAGGGCTTCACCGCCCTGTGTGCGACGATGCTCGCGGCAGCCGAGCGAAACGGCCTCGACGACGCGCTCCGCGCCGAG
>JABCZE010000336.1 GCA_013289785.1 Vulcanimicrobiota bacterium
GGGCGTGGCGTTTCCGCGAATCGAGCTCGCCTACTTCCCAGCTTTCGCCCACATCGTGTCGGTTGGATCGGCCCAGGCCTACCTCTCGGCGATGTCCTCCGGCACGATAACGCTGACCGCGCTCGTGTTCTCCGTCATGTTCATGATGTTGCAAATGACCATGAGCGCGTACTCGAAGCGTCTGATAATGCTCTTTTCCGGACATCCGCTCAGCTTGCACGCTCTCGGCGTGTTTAGCGCGACATTTCTGTGTTCGCTTGGAACGCTACAGTTTGTCGATCGAAATCACGATGGCAGGGTGCCGTGGCTGTCGATGGAGTTCGCGACCGCCCTTCTAGTGGTGAGCATGGTCTTCCTCACCCTGCTCATTCAGCGCGCCGCTCTGCTCCGTATAACGCACGTACTTCAATTTGTTGGGCACAGGGGGCGCACGGTCATCGCAAAGCTGCTCCCGCCGTTAGAGGGCAGTGCTGCCGGCGAGGTTGCCACGCTGCGGCTAAAGGCCGACGCGATTCAGACGCAGGTGCCCCAGCAACGCGTCGCCTACGACGGCGTCCCGCTGGCGATCGCCAACTTTCGGATCGATGACTTCGTACAACTGGCAAAAGAGGCGAGCGGCACGATCGTCATAAAATGCGGTGTCGGCGACACGGTTGCGCAAGGCACGGTGCTGCTGGAAGTGTACGGCACGCAAGCTTTGATTCCCGAAGGCGTTCTCTTGCAAGGCATCGTCTTAGCGCCGGAGCGCGCTTTTGAGCGAGACCCGAAATACCCACTCCGGCTCCTCGTCGACACCGCCATAATGGCGTTGTCACCGGCGGTAAACGATCCGACGACCGCCGTCCAAGCGATCGATCAGATTCAGGACCTATTGCATCGGCTAGGTAGCCGGGTCTTAGAAGCCGGAGTCGTCAACGACGCTCAAGGGGATTTGCGTCTGGTCTTTCCTATGCCGACGTGGGAAGAGTATCTTTCACTCGCGTTCGACGAAATTCGTATCTACGGTTCGAGTACGCTCCAGGTATTGCGGCGCATGCGGAGCGCCTTGATCGATCTCGCGGGTTCCCTGCAAGACTCTGCGCGCGTGGCTGCAGTGCAGAAATACTTGGAGCATCTCAATGCGATGGTCGAGCGTTCCGACCTCGATGCATTCGACCGAGCACTGGCGCTCCAGGGAGACCCACAGGGATTGGGACACACGCGGCCCCCGTAGCAGGGCGCGGGCCGGTCAGACCTCGGCGTAGCCGTAGATGAGCGCCGTTTTGGTCGTGCCGTCGAAGAGTCCGCCTTCGAGCGGCGCCTGGATTTCCTTGAAAAACTTATCGGCTGCTTCGTGAGCCTTCTGCTCCTTAACGGCCTCGCCGCGCATGTGATACGACCAGCCAAACTCCGCAACCAGCACGTCAAACTTGTCGGTAGCGGGGCGCGTCCAGACGGCAAGATCGGCGTGAGCGACCGCGTTTTTCCCGAACGTGAATATTCCCAGTCGAGCCCCAATTTCGAACACCCGCGCGTTGTTCACCGCTTTAACGTGCTGGGTGGGATCGAGATCGAGGGTTTTGAGGCCGGGGAAGATTTCGATGATCCGCGACATCGGCAGCTCGAAGTTTTGCACGGGGTAGTAGGCAATGTAGTTATTCGAAAAGATGCTCTTTATCGTTTTCGGAGCGTCGCCTCGAATGATCTCCTCCTTGAACTTCATCTTAACGGTCAGGTCCTGCATCGACGATGTTACGTCGAAATCTGCCGATTCCCGAAAGTCGGGAGAGCGCCGTTTAAAGGTTACCTCCCACGTTTCATCGGGCCAGCCGCTCGAACGGTCGCGTCGCAGCCGGAGAATGATGTGGTTCTTGCGGAACACGCAATCCGGCGTATCGAAGAATCGCACTTCGCGAAGCTCGGAGTCGACGCGATCGAACCCTTCGTACTCGGCTCCGAGATCGTCGGCCATTTTTGCCAATTGATTGTTAAACTCGAGCACCGACCGTTTTGTTTGGAAACGTTCCGGCTTGAGCAGAAGCTTGAACTCGCGGGCCGTAATTGCGCTTGCCATAGCGCGAATGTTACGCCGTGTCCTGAGGGATGCCTTGCCCGCTTGAATAAAAGTAGAATCGCATGACTCGCAGGGCAGTCGGCCTTGGGCCCGGTCTCGTCTCGGCTGCCTCCGATGCCGATCCAACCACGGTGGCGAGCCTCGCCGTCGTAGGTGCGGCCACGGGATACGCCCTTTCCTGGCTGGTGCTACTGCTGCTGCCGATGATCGCGGTCGTTCAGAGCATCGCCGCCGCGATCGGTGCGATCTCTCCAACGAGTATCCAGGGCGCGATCCGCCGACACTATGGCCTGACTTGGGCGTTGCTGGCGCTGATCGCCGTGTTGGCGGTCAACGTCATGACGCTGAGTGCGGACCTCGAGGCCGGCGCCGAATCACTCAAACTTCTCACGGGCGTACCGCGAGACTACTTCGTCCTCCCGTTTGCCGGCGCGGTGGCGTGGCTTCTCCTATCGAGATCCTACTTGCACGTGGAGCGTCTTCTGTCGTTTCTTCCTCTGATATTCATTTGCTACGGTATCAGCGCCGTGCTCGCAAAGCCCGATTGGGGAGCGCTTGCGCGCTCGCTTGTGATTCCACATTTTGAGCTCACGGTTCCGGTCGCAACCGGAGCACTCGCGCTGCTTGGAACCACGCTGACCAGTTACGTCTACTATTGGGAGTCGATCGAGGTGTCGGAGCGCGGTACGTCACCGTCGGAGGCGCGTGCGATGAAGGCCGACGCCGCCTGGGGAGCGTTGGCGCCCGGCGTCTG
>JABCZE010000337.1 GCA_013289785.1 Vulcanimicrobiota bacterium
GTCGCGTGCTTCGAGCGTATCGGCGCACCCCAGCGGCAGGCTTCCGGAGGGAAGCCTGCGCACGAGGCCGTTTGCAAGCGCGATCAGCGGCGGTGGGTGGCCTGCGGAAACGTACGAAAGCGTGCTCGACTCCGGGTCGTAGATTCCAAATATTGCCGTGGCCATGTCCACGGGTTCGCGCAGCCCGATGATCCGATTGACGTGCTCGAGTACCGTCGCGGCGCAATCTGCGCCGACTGCAGCCGTCCGAATCGCTTGGCGGACTTCTCCCATGATGACGGCCGCTTCGAGACCGTGGCCTGCGACGTCGCCAATCGATACGCCGATGCGTCCGCCCGGCAAATCGAAGGCGTCGAACCAGTCGCCGCCGACTTCAGCCTCATCACCGGCCGGCAGGTATACGGCATGAAACTCGACGCCGGGTACGACCGGAAGCTGGCCCGGAAGCAGCGCGCGCTGCAACCGGTCGGCAATCCGGTGCTCTCGGCGCATCGTCACCTGACCCGCTAGAACGCCGCCCAGTTCGGTAGCCAGAACTTTTATCGCCTTGCGGGTGGCGTCGTCGAAGCCGCTCCTCGACGTCCGGCAGGTGATTGTTCCATACCGCTTGCGCCCGTCCGTGAGCGCTTCTGCGATTTCGCAACCGGCTTGTGCGGCCACGACTTCGCCGGCGCTCGCCCGTAGGCGATCGGGGCCTCCGGCGTAGCCGTCGACGTCGATTTCACAAGAGTCACTGAAATTGGAAACGACGATCTCGGCAATCTGCGAGAGCGCGTCGCCGATCTCTTGGGAGTTCGTCAGTGCGCGACCGGCCTGAAGCAGCACGTCAAGGACACGCTCGAGCCGCTCCGCCGAAGGATCAAGCGAGCGCACCATTTGTTTCTTTCCAAGTTCGCCCGAGTCTAAACGCATGGGTTGAACTCGAAGCCGCGAACGACCTAGGGCTACCCTGGGGAGACGAAATCATGCCGGCCATTGCTCGCGAAGGCAAGTCGAATGCGCTCGGTTCGCGCCGGCTTCTTTTCTGCCGCGAAAAAGCGTTAGGCCGACCAACCGGTGGAGGAACGCCTTGCAAAACCATTCATCTGTGCTACGACGTCTGATTATAATCGTCACGATAGCCACGCTTGCCGCGTGCTCCGGCAGCGCGTTGCTTTCACGTCCGCCGGCAAACGCTCCAGCCGCGAGGTTTGAAGGAGTGCTTACGTGGCACAACGATCGCGCGGGGACGGGCCAGAACCGGTACGAGACGATGCTCACGCCGGCGAACGTGCGCCCGCGATCGTTTGGAAAGCGCTTTGCGCTGCGGGTCGACGGGATGGTTTACGCGCAGCCGCTCTACGTGCCGCGCGTCAACGTTGCCGGCATTGGGGTCGTCGACGCCGTGATCGTTGCGACGGAGCACGACAGCGTGTACGCGTTTGACGCAAGCGGCAAGCGGTCGCGACCGCTATGGCGCACGAGCTTTATCGACCCGAAACGAGGTATCACGACCGTACCGTGTACGAATAAGCGACAGCCCGAGTGTGACCCGACGATCCTTGCTCCCGAGCACGGCGTCACCGGCACGCCCGTTGTCGATCCGTCGACGGAGACGGTCTTCGTGTATGCCAAGACGCTGGATCGGGGCAAGTACCTTTGGCACCTGCACGCACTCAACATCAGAACGGGTACGGAACGCCCGGGCAGCCCAGTCGCCATTGCTGCGTCGGTGCCGGGTTATCCCGGGGTACGATTCGATCCGGAGAGCGGTTTCGGTCGATCCGGTCTGGCCCTGGACGGTGGCACGGTGTACGTCTCGTTCGCCTCAAATGATGACAACCGCGGCTGGCTCATCGGATACGACGCGAATACGCTCGCGCAAACCGTCGCGTTGTGCATCACGCCGACCGGGAACCTCGGCGGCATCTGGATGTCGGGCGCTGCGCCCGCGAGCGATGACGCCGGAAACCTGTATGTTACGACCGGGAACGGCGCGTTCGACGCCGACAGCGGCGGCCCGAACTACGGGATGTCGCTGCTGCGCGTGACACCCCGTCTTTCCGTCACGGATTACTTCGCGCCGTTTGACGAACACGTTGAGTCGAGGCACGACCTCGACTTTGCATCGACCGGCGTTATGCTGCTGCCGGAAGGCTCCGGGGTCCATCCGCGCGAGGCGGTGAGTGCCGACAAGCACGGCTGGATCTTCGTCGTCGATCGTGACCATCTCGGCGGTTTTCATCCCGATAAAAACGATGTCGTCCAGCAGCTGAACGGCAATATCGGGGGCGGTCAGATGTACAGCAACCCCGCGTATTTTAACGGCGCCGTCTACTACGCGCCGCCAGGCCAGTCCCTACGTCGCTACGCGGTCCGCAACGGTCTCCTGTCGGAGCAGCCGGTGTCGCAGAGCCGCGATGGGTTCAACTATCCCGGTGGGACGCCGGCGGTCTCGTCCAACGGCGATGCCGACGCCATCGTGTGGGCGGTCGCCGTTAGCGGGCGCGTGCGCGGCGGCCCTCCAGCACAGCTGCGCGCGTACGACGCGCGCGACGTTTCGATCGAACTGTACAGCAGCGGGCGCGCCGGCGCGCGCGATCAAGCCGCTCCCGGCACCAAGTTTTCAGTACCGACCGTCGCCAACGGGATGGTCTACTTCGGCACGCAGACGGAACTGGAAGCGTACGGCATTACTCGGCCAATGCAAGTCCCAGTGGGTCGCCAAGTCCCGTAGCACCACCGGCGATCGTTTGGATTGGCGCAACGTTGCCGCTTGCAGTTGCTGCGAAGCCAAGGATTGCATTCGT
>JABCZE010000338.1 GCA_013289785.1 Vulcanimicrobiota bacterium
GGAACGGGAACGCTCGGCAAGCTTGGGTATGCAATCGCCTGGGGCAGCCAAGGAACGACGGGAAACTTTCCCGGCGGCTTCATTCAGCAGACCGCGTTGCTGCAAACCAGCGTCGTCAACCCAGGCATCAAGTCGAGCCCGCCGCCGCCCGACCTGACCCACTCGAACGCGTACAACCTCGTTAACTACTATCCGGTTAGCGGCGGGTACGTTCAGCGCAACTTCGTCGGCAAGCTGGTCTACGATTTTTCACCGAAGACCACGCTGCAGTTTACCGCCTATTCGGCTCAGGACTGGTCCAACTCAACGGGCGAAGGCGACAACGACTACGAAACCTTCCCGTACGTGCTGTATGGAGCGCAACAGACGTTGGCGTCGATCGAGGCGACCAAGAAAGGCCTCAACACGATCCTGGTCAACGGCAAACCGGAATCGTGCCACGATAGCATCGCGGTGCTGATCGATAACCCCCAAGGCTTCACGTGCATGACGCCGGCGCAGTATGCGGTGAACTTTTACGGCCCTTTCGGCGGCAGCATCGACCGCTGGCGCACGCTGGGTGACGTCGACTACGACGCCCGCGCGACGCAGCAGCTCGGCAGCGGCCTCATAACGCTCGAGGGCTTCGACGACAACTACAACTACAACGAGCAGAAGGGGCCGGGCGTAGCGATCGGGCCCTACGGTCCGGGCCCTAACTTTCTCGACCTCTACGGTAATCGCGGCTACCTGCTCAGCGACGACTTTGCGATGTCGAGGAACGACTTCGGCTTTGGCTACAGCTGGCTGCACCAGGCGAACACCAATGGATCGTTCCCGTACACGCTGGCTAACGGAACGACCTACAATACGTTTGGAAACAACCCGCCGCTCTATCTTGCGACGGCGAGCTACTTCGTCCGCGATACGTGGACGCCCAACGATAAGTTTTCGGCCGTCGGCAGCTTTTGTCTTCAGCGTTCGCTGGACACGTCGTCGACGCACTTCGATCCACGCGTCTCGTTGATCTACCGGCCCGATACCGCCGATGTGATTCGTTTAACGGGCGGCCGCTCGTACAGCGAGCCGGACCCGTCGCTGCTTGCATTCGCCCCACCGGTCTACGGCGCGCCCTCGAGCATCAACTGCCCGCCGGCAACCAGCGGATCGGGAGCGCTCGTCTCGATCGCCTCGGTGGCGAATCCGGCGCTGCAGCCGGAGACCGCCGGCGACCTGGAGTTAGCCTACGGGCATCGCTTCACGCCAACGACGAGCGTTCAGGCTGACGTCTATCAGTCGCTCGAGAGCCAAGCGTTGCTCAACGGCAACGTCTCGATCGTCGGTTTCCCGGGGATTACCGTTCCAAGAGATTATATCGACAAGGCGCTCGCGCGCCTGAACTCGTGCCCGGGCCTTCATCCGACGATCCATAACCTCGCGTTCATGACGACGTTCAACGCCGCCTCCGCGCGGTATCGCGGCATCGTGCTTTCGGCGAACACCGGAATCACGCGCAACGTTTCGTTCAACGCCTCGTTCGACATTCAATCGGCGGCCTATCTCGGCGTCCCGCAAGATATTCTCATCGCAAACACCGGGTTGATCGACGGCGGACAGATCTACGGCGTTCCGTTGCGCCAGGGGACCGCCGGGCTCGCCTATCAGGACAATGCGGGCTACGGGGCGCGCATTGATGCGACGTACATTGGCGGGGACAACTCTTGGAACCGCAACCCGTTCTGGTTCGCCAACGCCAGCATCTCCAAGACGAGCGGTCAGATGGGTGTAAGCCTGGGCGCTTACAACCTCTTCAATAGCGCCGCGCAACGCTACGGCTATATCGGCTACGGCGTCTATCAACCGCAAAACTTTTACGGGCTCGCGGCGCAGGGCGGCCCGACCAGCGCGATCCAGCAGAGCAGCGAGCAGTACGGGCTGCCGTTCCGCTCGTACTACCTTACGGTGAAAATCGGAATTTAGGAGGGAGGTGAACCATGCGACTCAGTGAGATTTCTCCCGCCGACGAATTCGACGATGATGACGATGACGATGATGACGACGACGACGGCGATGGCGAGGGCGACGAGCTAGTCATCGAGTAACCAGCGTCGCGTCGCCTGCGCGGGCGCGCGCGATCGCGTTGACTCCGGCCGCGCAGATATAGGCCGCGGCGGCGCCATCGCGCACGGCGCCCGCTGCGGCCGCAAGTTTGGGCTTCATGCTGGAACGGCAGGCATCGGTCGTGCTAAAGTCCAGCGCTTCCTCCGGAGTGAAGCGGGCGATGCCGGAGCCGGGATCGTCGACGTCGCGCAGCACGCGCGCAACGTTGGTCACGAGCACGAAGGCATCGGCGCGTAACGCCGAGGCAATGGCGCCCGCGGCGAGATCGGCGTTGACGTTGTAGGCGTGTCCGGCATTCTCGGCGATCGCCACGGGCGCGACGACCGGGAGAAATCCCGCGCTCAGGAGAGCGAGGATGAGCTGCGGCTCGACGGCGGTGACTTCGCCGACAAAGCCGAGATCGGCGCCGCTCGCGGCGCGCGCCCGCCGCGCAATCAGCGTTCGCCCATCCGTGCCGCTGATGCCGGCGGCCGGAATTCCCAGCGCCAGCAGCGCGCGGACGATGCGCTTGTTGATCGTGCCGCAGAGCACCGCTTCGGTGATTTCCAGCGTGACTGTATCGGTGACCCGCAATCCCTCGACGCGCGCCGTCGTTACGTCGCGCGCCGCGAGCGCCGCGTCGATCTCGGGGCCGCCGCCGTGCACCAAGACGACCGGCTCCCCAGCCTGCCAAAGCGTCGCGAT
>JABCZE010000339.1 GCA_013289785.1 Vulcanimicrobiota bacterium
CGCTAGTCCTACGTTTCGTGCTTAGGAGAGGGTTACGAGTACCTCTTGAGGAGCCTGTAGCTGTTTAGCAAACCGCCGCCTTCAGCCGCTCGGCCATCTCTCCCCGCCTCGACGGTTGGCTCACGGCGCTGTCCCTACCTTCGCCGCCGGCATAAGCTCCCTATAGCGGCGCGGTTGGGCCTTCCAGCGGTCGCTCGGGAACGATCTCAGCAACGACCGTCGTCCGGCGGACCGAAGAGCGCGACATCAGCGCGTCTAAACCGGCAACGCGTCCGGTGGGAAGCACGACGCTTAGCGCGGACAAGAGCATCAAACAACCGTCAATTGACGACCAGCCGCTCAGCGTCGCAAGCGCCCCCCGAGCCGCGAGATAGTTGAGCGGCAGCAGAACTCCAAACAGCCCGCCTATGCGCGAGAATAGTCCGAGAACCAACGAGATGCCGACGCAAACTTCGCCGAAGCGCACGAGCTCGGCGAAAATGGTTGCGTTGGGCGCAACGGTGTTGACGAGAAAACCGTGATACGGCCCCGTCGCCTTGACGATCCCATTTTGCAGGTACGTGCCGAAAGCACCGCCTGGCGGCATGAACTCCGCACTGTGGAGAAACTTGGGCACGCCGTGGATCAGCCAGATGCCTCCGGTTAGGAATCGCGCTAGGGCCAGCCAGCCGCCGTAGGCCCGCGACGAGGGGAGTTTCACGCGACAACCTCCTTTTCGGTCTGCACCAGTCGTGCGACCATCGAAGCCGCTTCGCTCGCGGCGTTGGGCCGCGCCAGGCGCCTTGCTGCTGCAATCATCTTCTCTTGTCGCTCTTTATCCCCGAAAATCGCTTCCAGCATCGCCGGCAGCTCGCTGGTTTCCGACGTGCGCACGGCAGCTCCGGCCTCGACGAGCACGCGCGCGTTGCGCTCCTCTTGCCCGGGCAACGGTTTGCAGAGGACCAAAGGCACCTGGGCAACGAGCGCTTCGGCCGTACTTAGGCCGCCCGGCTTCGTCACGAGCACGTCCGCGGCGTGCATGTAGTCGTACACGTTATCGACAAAGCGCAGCACGCGCACGGGATGGCGGACGCTTTCGGCCGTTTCGGTAAGCCGGCGTCCGATCCGCGCGTTTTTTCCGGCGATGACGACTGCCGCCAGCGGCGTACGGACTAAGTCGAGTTCGCGGAGCATGCCCTCGAGCGGAGCGATCCCAAGGCCTCCTCCCATCAGCAGCGCCACGTGCCGGTCGCGTGGGAGATCCAGCCGCTCACGCAACGCATCGCGCGGCTCCTGCGATCGCGCGAACTCGGGGCGCACCGGGATTCCGCTTACGGCGATCGCTTCGGCCCGCACGTGCCGTGCGAGCAGCGAATCCCGCATGGCGTCGGTTGCCACGACGTACCGATCGATATTCCGGTGGATCCAAAATCCGTGGACGGCAAAATCCGTCACGATCGCGGCGACCGGCGGCGCATCGCTAAAGCGACGCTTGTATTCGGCCATCGCTCCGCACGGGAACGCGTGCGTGCAGACGACCGCGTCGGGACGTTCGCGCAGCATCAGCGGCCGCAGGTTATCGGCGGTAAACTGATGCGCCCAAGCACGAAATCTTCCGACCTCCGTGGCTCGCTCGGCGCGATCGTAGATGTACCGATACATCTGCGGAATGGTCTTGACCATCCGCAAATAGCCGTCGGAGACCACCCGGGAAACGACCAGCGCCGCGTACTTGTACGAGTCCACCACTCGTGTCTTTGCCGTTGGGTCGAGTCGCCGCAACTCGTCGGCGACCGCGTTTGCAGCCGAAACGTGACCGACCCCGACGCTGGCGGACAGGAATAGGACGCGAATTAGCCGCGCTCCTCGTCGGCAGCGCCGGCTTCGTCGCCTTCGTGAACGTGTGCCAAGAAGTCGTCGAGAATCTCTTGCGCGAGCTCGTCGTTCTCCAAGAGGTTTCCGGCGAGGTCGGTCACGATGAACTCCTCCTCCCCCTCGTTTTCCGGCTCGTGCAGCAGAACGGCATACGAGACGCTCTCCTGCGGATCTTCGAGGATGCCCACGACTTCGAAGGGCAGCACCACGCCCTCGTTGGTCTCGATGTTGAGTACCTCTTTAAGCTCGAGCGGAGCCTGCGGCATCGCGCTTTCTCCGTTGGAGGATGGCATTGCCTATGTCCCTTCTATTGTAGACAGCGTGCGACGTTGGCTTGGTGTTCGGCCAAAGTTTTGGCGAACGCGTGGCGGCCGTTGCCGCAGTAGACGTAGTAGAGATTTTCGCTCTTGGCGGGATGGAAGGCCGCCGCGAGCGACGCCAGCCCCGGATTTGCAATCGGCGTCGGCGGCAGACCCACATGAACGTAGCTATTGTAGGGCGAGTCGATTCTCAAATCGGCGAAGGAGAGCGCGCTCTTGTGCTGCGGCAGCGCATATTCGATGGTCGCGTCGACCTGCAGGGGCATTCCAAGACGCAGCCGGTTGTAGATTACTCCGGCGATTTGCGGACGGTCGGCTTCGCTTTTGGCCTCTCGCTCGACGAGCGACGCGACGGTTACGGCTTGGGGAACGCTTACGTGCAGCGCCCGCGCCCGCGATGCGGCGTCGCGAGGCAGCTCTTTGAGAAATTGCCCCGTCAGAAGTGTTGCGATCTGCTCGGGCGCCGCTCCCAGCGGCATCAGATATGTACTCGGGAAGAGAAACCCCTCGAGGCTTTTTGTGCGGGTGCCGTCGACAAGCAACGTTTCTTGCATGAAATATTGCCGCAGCGCAGCCGAGGAACCCAGACCGTCGCCTTGCAGGCGCG
>JABCZE010000340.1 GCA_013289785.1 Vulcanimicrobiota bacterium
TACCCGATCGACGGCGCGCTCGAAGGCCGGTTCGTTTGCCTTCGACGGGCGATTGAAGCCGCTGAGTTTTCGCACGAACTGCACGGCCGAAGCCCGCACCTCTTCTTCGGTTGCCGGGGGCGCGAAGTTGTACAAGGTCTTGATGTTACGGCACATGAAACCTCCGCTGGTTGACGTTCAAGATTATCTCCCTCGATCACATCGTCCTCAATGTGTCCGACATCGACAGGTCGCTCGCCTTTTACGTGGACGGTTTGGGGCTCGAGGCGGTCCGGCTCGATGAATATCGTCGCGGGGACGTGAAGTTCCCATCCCTGCGCATCAATGCGGGAACGATCATCGACCTCTTTTCGCCCACGATGCGACCGGGCGAAGCCCCGCCGGCCGCCGCGAACTTGAATCATTTCTGTCTGGTCGTCGACGGCGGCATCGACGAGATCGTCGCCCGCGCGAGTGCGATAAAAGCAACGATCGACGAGGGCCCGGTCGAAGTTTTCGGGGCGCGCGGAAACGGGAAATCGATTTACATCTCGGATCCCGACGCGAACAAGATCGAGCTGAGAAGTTATGCGTAGTGCCGTCGCAGCGAGTTTCGCCTTCGCTTTTGCGCTGCTCGCCTACGGTTGTTCGGCAAGCGCCGCCGTTCCATCAAAGTGCAGCTCGGAGGTGCCCCCAGTGACGCAGACGCGAGTGGTCCAAGCGCAGAACGATCTCGGGTTCTCCCTGCTGCATACCGTGAGCGGCAAGGATGCTTTCATCTCGCCGTTTAGCATCGCGCAGGCGCTCGGCGTCGTCTATCTCGGCGCTCGCGGGGCGACGGCCAAAGCGTTCGTCAAGAGTTCCATCGTACCGCCGGTCGACGCGTCGGAGTTCGCCTGCGCGTCGCAGAACCTGCGAGCCGGCCTCCCGCGGACCGACGCCGATCTCGCGCTCGAGCTTGCCAACGCACTGTGGATTCGTCAAGGGCTTTCGCTCAAATCGGCGTTCGTCGAGAAAGCGAACGCGGCGTTTGGCGCCGACGTGTCGTCGCTCGACTTCGGCAGCCCCGACGCGCTGCGCACGATTAATGCGTGGGTCAACCAACGCACCAAAGGGCACATTCCGACGATCCTCGACAGCCTGGCCGGCGCCGAAGCGGTCGTCACCAACGCAGTCTACTTTAAAGCGTTGTGGGAGGAGGCGTTCACTCCGGCGCTGACCTCGCCCGCCAACTTCATGGGCGCGACGTCCACGACGAGCGTCCCCTTCATGAACCAGACCTCAACGTATTCTTACTACGCCGGTACCGGATTCGAGCTGGTGCGACTGGGCTATCGCGGAGATCGCTTCGCGATGTACGTCGTGCTTCCCAAGCAGGGCACCGGCTTGGCGATGGAGAGCACGCTCCGAGACGCGTTTGCAACGGCGCTCGCCCACGCAACGCCGCGGCGCGTCAACTTGCACCTTCCCAAGCTGCACCTCGCCTACCAAACCGATCTCGTTTCGCCGCTCACGAATATCGGTCTCGGCATCGCCTTCTCCGACGGCGCCGATTTCAGTGGGATAAGCGATACGTCGTTGAAGATCAGCAACGTCATTCATAAAACCACGCTCGACGTCGACGAAGCGGGGACGACTGCGACCGCGGCGACCGCCGTCGTCATGACGGCCACGGCACGATACGATCCCACCGTTCCGATCGTCGTCAAAGTGGACCATCCGTTCTTCTGCATCATTCGTGACGACAAGACCGGCGCGGTGCTCTTCCTCGGCGCGATTAGCGACGTTCCCGGTTAGCGACGCTCAGGAACGATAGATCGCGGCGTGCTCGGCGAGAATCTGCGTTTGCTGCGCGGCGTCGACCGCGAGCGACCAGTTCCCGCGATCGAAGGTTCCGCCCAGCACGATGCCGTCGTTACGCGGAAACATGTAGATCCCGCTGGCGAGATAGATGTAATCGACGTCAGCTTGCGGCTCGAGCACCGTCAGTTGCCCGCGTATCGGAATCAATTCGTCGTCGTTACAGAGGACGCGCGCGCCGAGGCCGGTGCAGTTGAGGACGACGGGTTCCGCGAGGTCGTGCATCTGGTGTAGCGATGCGAACGTCCGCACTTCGATCTTCCCGCCGCGAAGGAGAAAGTCGCGCATGACGGCGGGGAGGTACGTGTTCGGCTCGATCAACATCGTGGTGAAGCGGCGCACCAGTGGGACGGCAAACGGCGTGGAAGCGGGCTCGATCGTTTCGATATCTTCGTAGAGGTTCTCAATGCCGGCCGAGGTGGCATAGTCGAGTTCACCTCGGTCCGACGACGAGCGCTTGAGATCGTAGTTGTCGATCCACAACACGCCGTAGGTGGGGCCGGCCATCAGCTGAAAGGCGCGGTTGGCAATCGCCGCCGCGCGCCGAAAAGTTTCAAGGAACCCGCTGGTCGCAGCCTGCGCGGCGAAGACGACGGTCGGCGTCCATTGCGCGCCGGCGATGTTCGACGTGGTGTTCGGCGGAACGCTCGAGGCGTAGATCGTGACGTCCCATCCGCGGTCCTGAAGAATGCGCGCCGTGGAGAGGCCGATCACACCGCAGCCGATGACGGCGGCGCGAGCCGGAGAGCGCGCAGAAAGCAAATCGGCCGCAAGCGTCGCACAGCCCCATGAGAGGCTAAAGCCGCCGCCGCCGTGGCCGTAGTTGTGAACGATCGTCTTGCTGCCGAACGCTTCCGCGCGCAGCACGAATCCGTGCGGGCGAAAGGGCCGCAGGCCGACAATCGTGCGAATAACGCGTGCCGGGTCGACCTTCACCCGG
>JABCZE010000341.1 GCA_013289785.1 Vulcanimicrobiota bacterium
AGTGCTGCCGCTGACCGTCAAGTGAGGTCGGGGAAAAACCATACTCGACGTCGAGCTGAATGCTGTTTCCAAAATCGCGTAAGAACGCGGAATCGATCAGACTCTTGCCGCACAATCCGGCACCGGCGCGACTGAAATACGTGTACTCGACGTAGAACTCCGAGGGGCCGGGCAGCGACGACGAGGCCACCAAACTCGGAATGAACGCGAAATAGGATTGCGGAACGTTTGCAGAGTTCAAGCCCGCGAGCGAGTTGAAGCCCACCGTCCCCGAGAGCCCGATGACCTGGTTCACGCTGTAGCTCCAGTTGAAGTTGCCCGCGTACTGATCTGCTCCCGCGGAAAACGCCCGCGAGCCCGTCGGATACGTAACGGCAGCGTTGACGCCGTAGAGCCACCTCGCGCTGTAACCCAACTCATACTTCGCCCCTAAGCCGACATCGCTCGTGCCGCCGGCCGTAGCACCCCCGACGGTCGAAGCGTTCGTGCTTGGCGGAGTCACGTCGAACTCCAGATGTGGATCGGAGCTTCCAAAGCGAAGATAGGCCTGTGGATACGCGACGCTAGTACCTCCGCCCGCGCCGGTCGCTTGCGTATTCGTATAGCCGCTCTCGAGGAGCACGTTATGCAGACGCACCGTACAAACCGAGGTGGTCACGGTCGGCCTGGTAACGATGGAGAGAATCGATCCGCAGGGATCGCTTGGGGCGCTCGGCGTTGGCGACGGCGACGGTCCAGGGGACGCAACGGTTCCGATCAGCGTGAGGAGGGCCAGCACGACGGCATCCATCAGCGCCGATTATAAGCGCCCAAAGTATTGCGTACCACCCGCCATTCGGGCGGGTCCGTTTGGATAGTCCGAACGGATCATCCGTTTGGCGGCTGGCAACGGCCGCCAGTCGGCGTATCCTAGAGACGAGATGCTGCTGGAAATCGGGATCGTTCTCTTATCGATCGTCTGCTTCGTGCTCTTGGACCTTTACGTCATCGGTTGCGAGAAAGTTTAGGCAATGCAGTTTGACGAAGTCTTGGGGCTTATCCTCACCATCGCAGGCTTGGCATATCTCGTCTTCGCGATGCTTCGCCCTGAGAAGTTCTAGCAAGACGCTATGACTGCGATCGGGTGGCTTCAGGCCATTGTCTTCTTTTTGCTGGTTCTGGCGGTCACGAAGCCGCTCGGGACGTATATGGCCCGCGTCTTCGAGGGCGAGCGCACCTGGCTCACGCCGGTATTCGCGCCAATCGAGAAGCTCGTCTATCGCCTCTGCGGCGTGCGCGAAAACGAAGAGATGACGTGGTACGTTTACGCGCTCTCGATGCTCGCCTTCTCGCTCGTAGGCCTTGCGTATCTCTACGTGCTCCTGCGCACGCAGAAGTGGCTCCCGTTCAATCCGCAGCACATCGACAACATGACGCCGGACTTGGCCTGGAACACCGCCGTCAGCTTCACGACCAATACTAACTGGCAGTTCTACTCCGGCGAAACCGCGATGAGCTACCTCTCGCAGATGGCCGGCTTGGCTTGGCATAACTTCGTCTCGGCGGCGGCCGGCATCGCAATTGCCGTCGCGGTCGTGCGCGGCGTCGTGCGGACAAACGTAAAGACGCTCGGGAACTTTTGGGTCGATCTGACGCGTTGCTCCTTGTACGTACTGCTGCCGATCTCGATCGTCGTCGGGCTCATGTTCGTGTCTGCGGGAATTCCTCAGAACCTCCACGCGTATCAAGCGGCAAAGTCCGTCGAGGGTCTGTCGCAATCCATAACGGGCGGCCCCATGGCCTCGCAAGAAGTCATCAAAGAACTCGGTACCAACGGCGGAGGATTCGTCAACGCGAACTCGGCTTCGCCCAACGAGAACCCGACGCCGTTCACTAACCTCATCGAACTGTTGCTGATCTTTTCGCTTGGTGCTGGCCTCACGTATATGTACGGCAAGATGGTTAAAGATACGCGCCAGGGCTGGGCGATCTTCACGGCTATGGCAATCCTGTTTTTCGCCGGATTTACCCTCGCGTATTGGGCCGAAGCCGGCGGAAACCCGATCGTGCACCATCTCGGCGTAGCGGGCGGCAATATGGAGGGAAAAGAGTGCCGCTTCGGGGTTTCAGGTTCGGCACTCTTCGCGACCGTGACGACCGACACGTCCTGCGGTGCGGTCAACTCGATGCACGACTCCTTCATGCCGCTCGGAGGCCTCGTTCCGCTAGTTGACATGCAGTTGGGCGAGATCGTCTTCGGCGGCGTCGGCAGCGGGTTGTACGGCATGATCGTCTTCGTCGTCTTGACGGTCTTCATCGCGGGGCTCATGGTTGGCCGCACGCCGGAGTATCTCGGAAAGAAGATCGAGCGCCGAGAGGTGCAGTTCGCCATCTTGGCGGCCCTCGTGACCCCGGTTCTTTGTTTGGTACCGACGGCGATCGCCGCGGTGATTCCCGCCGGCTTGGCCACGCTCAACAACGGCGGACCGCACGGTTTTTCTGAGATCCTATACGCGTTCACCTCAACCAACGCCAACAACGGGTCGGCATTCGCAGGCCTGGGCCCGAACCTTTTCTATAATCTCATGACGGGCGTGAACATGTTTTTTGGGCGCTTTGCCGTCGCGATTCCCGCGCTTGCGCTGGCCGGTGCGCTAGCCGGAAAGAAGTCGGTTCCCGAAAGCTCGGGGACGTTCACAACGCATTCGCCGATCTTCGTCGCGCTGCTCATCGGCGTCATCATAATTGTCGGCGCGCTGACGTTTCTGCCGGCCGACTCGCT
>JABCZE010000342.1 GCA_013289785.1 Vulcanimicrobiota bacterium
GTACGTCGAGTCGTCGGCGAAGCACGTGCGCGAAATCGCGGGAGGCGGAAAGCCCCACAACGGCTTGATAACAATCTCCTGGTAATCCGAAATGCCCACGAGGTGCGCCATGCGTCCAGTGCTTATCGTTGCTCTCTGTGCGCTGTGCGTCGAAGCCGCGCCGGCGCAAACGAACCCCCCGGGCTACACGCCGCTCGATGTGGCCCAGCAGGTCAAACTCCAAGGCCACGTAGGAACTTGGCAGTGCGTCTCGGTCCCGGCTGGGGCGCCGGTTTCGTTCACCGAAACCGAGCAGGGCAACTGGTTTGTGGCTCACAGGCCCGGCGAAAGCGCGGCTACTTCCTACGAGCGCTGGAGCCACTCGCTCAAAGCCTATGTCCTGATCACGATCTTCGACTCAGGCGCAAGCGACGTCGCGCAGACGACCTCGTCGGACCCCGACAACGCGACGTACGCCGAGATGTGGCCAGCCCTCGACAGTCAGGGGCGAAAACGCTTCGGCACGACGGTCACGCGGACGGGAAACGTGCTTCGCTCCACGGGCCAGTTCTACGACGAGAAGGGCAACGTCCGCAACAGCGAAACGACCTGTACGAAGATGTAGGAGCAGAGCGATGAAAATTCGGGACCTGACCCTTTACGCATTCGCCGCCGGCGGCGCGCTGGCAGTCCTTGCGGGTTGCGGATCGCGACAGGCCGCCGCGCCGGGAGTGATGCCGCAAGCGGCGTCAAACCAGGCCAGACTAGTGCGGCCGGCAAGCGCCACGCCAATCCACCACCTGATCGTGGTCGTCCAAGTGGGCCGCAGCTTCGACAATCTTTTCGACGGCTATCCCGGCGCCGAATCCGTAAAGGAAGGCCTCAACAGCAAGGGCGACTACGTGCCGCTCAAACCGATCACCCTGCAAACCAACGGTAAGCCCGGGCACGGCATCACGCTCCCCGCTACCTTTCCGGCCTACCTAACTGAATACAACGGCGGGAAGATGGACGGCTTCAATCTCATCCGTTTCGGCGTCGATGGCAACGGGCGCAAGGCCGGCGACTATCCGTATGCGTACGTCGCGCGTTCGCAAACCAAACCGTATTGGAGTCTTGCCAAACGCTACGCGTTGGCCGACGAGATGTTCGCCACTGAGGCGGGCGCGGGAAGCTTTGCGGGAAGCGAAGTTTTGATTGCCGGAGGTACCGGGCTTGACGGTTCGTACGTCACCGGCGTCACGCATCCCGGAGGCTGCGACGCGCCGCCCGGCACGCGGACGATTCTTGCCGACGGCCACAAAGGGCCGCCGCCATGCTTTACCTGGAAGACGATGGCCGATACGCTCGATGCGGCCAACATCTCCTGGAAGTACTACTCGCTTCTGTGTAGTGGACGGTACGCCGACCCCGGCTGTCTGTGGAATGCCTTCGAAGCGATCAAAGACGTCCGTAACGGGCCTGACTGGTCGCGCAACGTCAGCGTGCCCAACACCAATCTTTTCTCCGACCTAAAAAACGGAAAGCTCGCGTCGGTCTCGTGGATCACGCCCACGCTCGCCGACTCGGACGACTCTTTGAGCGGAAGCAAAGCCGGCCCGGCGTGGGTGCGTTCGATCGCGCGCGCCGTAAGCCAAAGTTCCTACTGGAAAGATACCGCCATCGTCGTCATCTGGACCGACTGGGGCGGCTACTACGATAACGTCCCGCCGAAGTACCTCGACAAAGCTGGTCTAGGCTTCCGCATCCCGATGCTGGTCCTCTCGCCGTACGATAAACACGATTACGTCTCGCACGTGAGTTACGAACATGCGTCCATCCTAAGGTTCATCGAGGACAACTGGGGCTTGCCGCCGCTGGGAATAAGCGACAGACGCGCCGCAAGCTTCAACGACATGTTCGACTTCTAATACGCTGGGTGCGCTTGGCAGTGTTCGACTGAGGGTTCGTCGCTCGGAAAGACGCTGAACATCGTCCCGCGTGGAACCACGATGTCCTTGCCTTTGCGAAAATAGTTGAACGCACCGACGGCGGCGCCGACGCCGAGCAGCGGAATCGCACCGAGATAGCCGGGCAGGCTATCGTTTCGGCCCGACTCCTCGAGCGAATTGGTATTATGATTGAGCACGACCTCCAAATGGTGGCCGTTGGGCAGTATGAGATAGCGCGGCTCGAGCACCAGCGTACCCGGCCGCGCGTTGCGCCCCGCGGGCGACGCGACCGCGACGATTCCTTCCCCCATCGTTCGCTCCGGAACGACCACCGACGCGCCGGTCGTCACCGCGTTGATCGTTTCGAAGCGGAAGAAGTCGCCAGGCCGCGCGTCCGATGAGTCGACCGTATCCATCATTTGCACCGCCACCACCGTGCAGCCGTC
Source organism: Vulcanimicrobiota bacterium (assembly GCA_013289785.1). GTDB lineage: Bacteria > Vulcanimicrobiota > Vulcanimicrobiia > Vulcanimicrobiales > Vulcanimicrobiaceae > Cybelea. The sequence goes on from JABCZE010000342.1 coordinate 2,357, forward strand.
GACCACCAGCGCGCGCGCCGGCACGCCCGTCGCGAAGCACAAGATCACCCCCCACGCTATAACCAGTCTAGTCATCCTGACCGCACCCTTGTGTCATCCTGAGCGTAGTCGAAGGACATCACGAGCGCTTCGGAATTAGGTGCAGCTCCCCGTTGGCATAGTCGAAGCCGACGACGAACTGTTGCCAGAAAGCGGCACCGAGGTGGCCCGAAGCCGTACCGTGGAGCGTCCACGTCGTTCCGATGCGTTGCGATCCCGCTCGGTATCCGCCGATGGTCACTGCGTCGATCTCGCCGAGTAACTCGACGCTGCTGCCGCCGATTCCGCTGACGAAGCGCCGGCTCGTGACGGTAAATAGCCCCGGATGTTT
>JABCZE010000343.1 GCA_013289785.1 Vulcanimicrobiota bacterium
CGGCTTCTTCTGGGCGAAAATAGCCACGTTCGTACTCATTGCCGTTCTCTCGGTTCCGCCGACCATCCGGTACATCAAATGGCAGCGCAGCGGCCAGGTGCCGGAGGCGGACGTCGGCCGCGTGCGGCTCCTCCTATACGCCGAACTCTTCCTGTTTGCGTTCCTGCCGATCTTCGCAGCGGCGATGGCGCGCGGCTACGGTGAGTTCCCTTATTAGCTGACCGGTACCACCTCGCCGGTTTCGAGGCGGTAGTTCGCGCCGACGACGAGTACTCGCCCGCTGGCCGACGCCTCTTCGATCACGGGCGGACTCGATTTGAGCCGAGCGACGGCCGCGCGCACGTTCGCCTCAACCGCCTGATGGAGCGTGCCATGCGCGCGCACGACGTCCTCGATGCCGGGCCGAATCAACTCTTCGATCTTCGCAAGATGCGGCGGCAGCGGCGACTTGCTTTTGATGGCCGAGTAAACGGCGTCGACGGCGCCGCAGTTGTCGTGACCGAGCACCATGACGAGCCGCGACCCCAGATGCTCGATCGCATACTCGATTGAGCCGGTGACCAAGTCGTCGGGATAGTTGCCCGCAACGCGCGTTACGAACAGGTCGCCGACGCCTTGAACGAAGACGAAGTTGGGCACGACGCGCGAATCGGCACAACTCAGAATTACCGCAAAGGGCTCTTGGTGTTCGGCGAGCATTTCGCGCTTCTCGGCAACCTTGCTGAGCGGCGGGAAATCGTTGTCGAGAAAACGACGGTTTCCGGCCATCAGTCTGCCCAGCAGCTGTTCGGGTGAAACCTTCGCACCAGGCGTCGCCGGTGGCTCAGCGATTGCGGCCCGCGGCGGAAGTGCGACGCTCATAGCGGCGAACGTGCCGGCGACAAACGCGGCGCGGTTTAATTGGAAGCCTACGGTTGGTTCGGTCATGAGGCTCCTGTTCGAGTCGTCCCCAGGCGATTCCGGCGGTCTTCCGATCACCCGGCCCCTTGGTAAGTATTATAATCGTAGTTGACAGACGGTACCGAGCTCGGCTAGAGTTACTATTACTTTACTAATAGTCAGCCGGAGGGGGCATGCCGCGCAAGAGATCCCTCGTGCTCACCGATCACGAACTGCGCTTGATGCAGGTGTTGTGGGACCGCGGTCGCGCGACCGTCGGCGACGTGGTCGACGCGTTGTTGCCGCCGCCGCTGGCGTACAGCACCGTGCTCACGACCCTGCGCACGCTGGAGCAAAAAGGCTACGTTACCCATGAAGAGGACGGCCGCGCTTACGTGTATCGTCCGCTCGTTGCGCGCGATCAAGCGGCGCGGTCGGCGGTAAGCCACGTGCTCGACCGCTTCTTCGGCAGCTCACCGGGGGCCCTGGCGGTCTCGCTTCTCGACGACACGCGCTTGAGCGACGCCGACGTTGCCAAAATCAAGCGCCTGCTGGCAAAGCACCGGAAAGGAAACGCGCGATGATTGATACGGCGCTCCTGAACTCGCTCTGGCAAGGAGCTTTGGTAACGGGGATTGCCGCGGTCACCGCGGCGTTTCTTCCGAAGCATCATGCCGCGTCGCGTTATACCGTGTGGCTCACGGCGCTCGCGGGCCTGGTCGCAGTACCTCTGATCACCGCGTTCCATCCGCCGTACGCCGCGACAATCTTTCCGGCGGTGGTAGCGCAAACCAACGCCGCGACGACGATCGTAACGCAGCGAGCCGCCGATGCGGGCGGCCCGTGGCTGACGATCCTTTGGGCGCTTGGCGCGCTGTTCTGTATCGGCCGTCTCCTTCTCAGCTACGCGCGAATTGCGGCAGTCCTTCGCGAGTCGCGCCCCGCGCTCGATTTGGGGCACGACGTTCGCGTCTCCGATTCCCTCACGGTGCCGATCGCGGCGGGATTCCGACACCCCGTCGTAATTCTGCCTACAGCGGCCGTGCGCGACCTCCCATCCGCCGACCTGCGAGCCATCCTCGCACACGAGCGCGCGCACATTCGGCGCGGCGATCTCGTCACCAATCTGCTCCAACGGCTCGTCGAAGCGGCATTGTTTTTCAACCCCTGGGCATACGTCATCGGCAGGCAGCTGGTCGACGAGCGAGAGGCGGCGTGTGACGATTGGGCCGTTGCCGCGACCGGCGCGGCGGATCGCTATGCCGCGTATCTTGCAGAACTCGCGCTTGCCGCCCGAGGGACGCGTACTCCGCTGCTTACCCCCAGCGCGCTTGGTTCCAAGCGACTCTTGCTTGGCCGAATCGCGCGCCTTCTTTCAGGAAAGGCCATCGTAGTGAAAGCCAACTACCTCGCCGCTGCAGCAAGCGTTGCCGCGGTCGTGCTTCTAACGCTCGTGCTTCAGACTAAAGGCGTCGCATCCAACTGTTATCACGACGTCGCGGTCATCGACGCTGCAATGCCCGTTATTCCAAAAAGCGCGCCTCACATCAAAGCTTCCGCCAACGCCTTGGTTACCGTCGGCACCGACGGCCGTCCGCTCAACGCGAAGATCGTCCTATCCAGTGGCAACAAAACCATCGATAACGCGGCGGTCGTCGCGGCGATGAAGTCGACGTACTCACCTGAGGTGAGCAACTGCACACCCACGACGGGGGCCTTCCTCTTCCACGTCGAGACCGCACCGTAAGGGAGTCGATATCGTTACTGGGGAGCGCTGATGCACTCGCTTCTGCACCACTCCAGTATCTGCGTTTGAATCGCGTCGCGAATCTTGCGAGTCT
>JABCZE010000344.1 GCA_013289785.1 Vulcanimicrobiota bacterium
CCTCGCGATCCGCTCCATGATGAACTCCTGTCTCTCGCTCGACCACCGCGTCGTCGACGGTTACGTCGCCAGCGGCTTCCTCGCCGAACTCAAGCGGCGCCTGGAAGCGATGGGCCCCCAAGGAGAGCTGTAAGCGGAACTTCGTAAGCATTTCCGCTTCGAAGCGGCGCACGCGCTTCCGTATCACGAGGGGAAATGCAAGCGCATGCACGGGCATTCGTACCGTTTGGAAGTCGCGATCCGTGGCCCATTGCAGACGCAAGGGCCAGCCAGCGGTATGGTTGAGGATTTCGAGACGATCGAAGCCATCGTCGAGCAGCGCGTCGTGCGCCGCCTCGATCATCAAACGCTCAACGACATCGTGGAGAACCCAACCGCCGAAAACGTGCTGCTCTGGATCTGGCAACAGCTCGACGGCCACCTACGCGGCTTCGAGGAGGCCGTGCTCTGGGAGACTCCCCGCGCCTGCGCCGTCCTCCGCCGCGAAACGTCAACGTGACATCTCCCAGTGTCATATGCTCCAACTAGCGGAAATCTTCTACAGCATTCAAGGCGAAGGAACGTGGACCGGGACGCCGGCGGTCTTCGTGCGTTTGGCCGGCTGCAACCTTGCGTGCGATTTTTGCGATACCGATTATTCGACAAAGTTTTTCGCGACCGCCGATGACGTCGTCGCGAAGATTCGTGAAATCGGCGGGAATTGCCCGATGGTGATACTGACCGGGGGCGAGCCGCTCGCGCAAGCCGAAACCCCGGCTTTGATTGAATCCTTGCGAAAAGACGGCCGCCGCGTGCACATCGAATCCAACGGCACGATCTTTACCGATCTGCCCGACGACGTCTGGCTCTGCGTCTCGCCGAAAGAACGCGTCGACCCACGGATGGCTGCCCGCGCGAACGAAGCGAAGTTGATCGTCGACGAGCGCGTACCCGAGGAACATCTGCCGCTCTTTGACGACCTGCCAACGATCCTGTTGCAGCCCGAAGGCAACAAACCCGCCAACGTCGCGATCGCGCTCGACTATGCGAAAGCGCACCCGCGACGTTTCCGCCTCTCGCTGCAAACGCACAAATTCATCGGCGTTCCATGATTCTTCTCGCCTGCGCGGTAGACGCCGAACTGGGCTTCTGGAAAGAGCGCGAAGGCGTCGATAAGCTGATACTCGGTGTCGGCCCGGTCGAAGCCGCAGCAGCGGTTGCCACCGCGGTCGCGAACCGCGATTACTCGCTCGTGGTTAACGCCGGGCTCGGCGGCGCGTTTGCCGGGGCCGCACAAATTGGCGCCGGCGTGATCGTCGGCGAAGACACGATGGACCTCGGGCTCGAAACCGGCGAGCCGATCTCGCTGCCGCCCGGCGAACGCGTCGTCGACCACGCGCGCTCGGATGGAACGATCGTCGGGAAGCTGCGCGCGCGTGGCTTTGCGGTGCTGAACGGCGTTACGGTTTCGAGCGTGACGGCCACCGACGAAACCGCTTCGCGACTGGCCGGCCGCGGTGCGCAGGTCGAATCGATGGAGGGCTTCGCGGTGTTGCGTGCGGCCGAACGTGCAGGCGTTGCCGCGATCGAGCTTCGCGGCATCTCTAATCGCTGCGGCGCGCGGGAGTCGAGCGGCTGGGATTTCGCCGCCGGAACGGCAGGCTTGCAGCGCGTCGTCGAGGCGCTATTCAACGTGCTCGACGAAGCTACGATAACCTAGCTCTCTTACAGCCCGGTGGTCGCCACCCCTGGGGCATCTCATTGCATTTTGTAATTTGCCGGCGGCCCCGCAGACACGGCGAGGGCCGCTAGGCCGTGAAGCAGATTTGTGCAGCGCCTCGAAGAGGCCGGTAATGGCCGCCTACACCCTTGCCTATTCGCCGTGCCCCAACGACACCTACATCTTCGGCGCGCTCACCAACGGCTTGCTCCCCGATGCGCCGCAGGTCAGCGCGCACCTGGCCGACATCGAGGAACTCAACACCGCCGCTGCTCAGGGGCGCTACGAGCTTACGAAGGTCAGTTACGGCGCAATCCCGTTCCTGATGGATCGCTACCGAATTCTACCGTCGGGTGGCGCGCTCGGGCGCAACTGTGGGCCGTTGCTCGTGGCGCGCCCCGCCGGGTCGCCGCAGCTCTTCGCCGATTTCGCGCGCAAGCGAATCGCGATCCCCGGCGAGCGAACGACGGCATTCATGTTGCTCCAGCTCGCGCTGGGCAAGCGCCCAAAGACGGTGCAGATGCGTTTCGATCGGATCGTCGACGCCGTCGCCAAAGGTGAGGTGGACGCCGGGCTCATCATTCACGAATCCCGTTTCACCTACAGAGATGCCGGCTTGATCTCGATTGCCGACATGGGCGAATGGTGGGAGACGATGACGATCTTGCCGGTTCCGCTCGGCGCGATTTTGGTGCGCAACGACATCGGCGACGACGAAGCGATGCTGCTGAACTCCGCGATCCGCCGCAGTCTCGCCTTCGCGCGAGAAAACGAGGACGCGGTGATGCCCTACGTGCGGGAGCATGCGGTCGAGATGAGCGATGAGGTTATGAGATCGCATATCGAGTTGTATGTGAACGACCTTAGCGACGATCTTGCCCGCGAAGGCAGAGCCGCCGTGCACGCGCTCTTTACGCGCGCGCACGATGCCGGCATCCTGCACCGCCAAGTGGAGCCGGTCTTTGCATCGTAGCCGCTTTCTCGGGGGAGCGGCCGCTCTTGCCGCAGCGAACGTTG
>JABCZE010000345.1 GCA_013289785.1 Vulcanimicrobiota bacterium
AACGGCTCCGTCCGCGGTTCTCTTCATGACGAAAGGCGGTTTTTGGCTGCCGGGCGCTGAAGTCTTTTATGTTTCCATGTTGACCATCTCATTGCGGCCGAACGGCCGCCGAGCGGTTATAGTCGGCGGAGGAATCGTCGCGGCTCGAAAGGCGGAATCGCTTGCCGAGGCCGGTTTTGCAGTTTGCGTGGTCGCGAATCGCATCGGCGATCGTTTGCGCGACTTTTTACATGCAAATGCGGGAACGTGTACGCAACGCGGTTACGAGCCCGGCGACGTCACTGGGGCGCTGCTTGTGGTCGCTGCGACCGACGACGAAGAAGTCAACGCGCGGGTCGTTGCCGACGCTCTTGAGGCACGGATACTGGTGTGCGATGCGTCCAATCCGGATCGAGGAGATTTTACGATGCCCGCGGCGTTTCGTGTCGGCGATCTGACGATCAGCGCCGACTCCGCCGGAAGCTCGCCGGCCTTTTCAAAACGCATCGTGCGCGAGCTCGCCGAACAGTTCGGACCGGAGTACGGCGACGCGCTGCTGGCACTGCGGCGCATGCGCGCGCATATCAAAGATGTTTTTCCGCGAGAGGAAGGCGTAGCCGTCTTACGCGCGCTCGCGGAGCGGCCGGTCTCCGAGCTTGCGGCGATGCGGGATGCAACCGTCGTCTGCGCTTCGCGGCGCAGCCCGCTCGCGATGATTCAAAGCCGCACGATTGCGGCGCGGTTGGCCGAGCGCGGCATTGCGACGACGATCCTCGGCGTCACGACGAGCGGCGATCGCGATGCGGAACGCGCGATCGATCGGCTCGGCACCGTCAACGTCTTCGTCACGGAGTTGGAGAACGCGCTGCGCGAGCGCCGCGCCGACTATGCCGTTCACTCCTGTAAGGATCTTCCGAGTACGTTGCCCGACGACGTGCAGCTCGCAGCGATCTCACCCCGGCAAGACGCGCGCGACGCGTTCTGCAGCGAGCGCTATCCCGATTTCGAAAGCCTGCCGGCCGGCTCGGTCGTGGGAACGTCCAGCCCGCGGCGGCGCGCGCAGCTCGCGGCGATTCGCCCCGACCTGCGGTACGAAACGCTACGGGGCAACGTCGGCACGCGACTTGCGAAGTTACGCGACGGCCGTTACGATGCAGTCGTGCTGGCGATGGCGGGATTGAACCGATTGGGCATGCGTGCGACGCATCTCGTGCCCTTTGAAGTGGAACGCATCGTTCCCGCGGTCGGTCAAGGAGCGCTCGCCGTCGAGACGCGTGCCGGAGACCAATGGTTAACCGGGGTCCTGCGAGCGGCCGTGAACGATCGCGAGAGCCAGCTGTGCGTCGTCTGCGAACGTGCCGCGCTTGCGGCGATGCACGCGGGCTGCAGCGCGCCGATTGGAATCCACGCCCGGCTTGGCGCGGCGGGGATGGTGCTCGACGCTGCCGTTGAAACCGAGCCTGGCGTTGTACTCCGTCATCGGCTGCAAGAAGCCGTGTCGACGGTAGAAGAAGCAAAGGCGCTGGGAGCTGCGCTGGCCTCCGAGCTGAGCGATCGCGGCGTCGCTACCCACGTGAGCCCGACGTGATCGCGTTGCGTCCGCGGCGTCTGCGCCGCAGCCAGGTCATGCGCGAGCTGGTCGCGGAGCACCGCATCGGCGTCGAACATCTCGTGCAACCGCTCTTCGTCGTGGAGCGCGGCGAAGACGCGGGCCCGATCGAATCGATGCCCGGAATCTCGCGGCACTCGCTCGATGCGACGGTCGCCGAGGCCCGCGAGCTGTTCGCGCTCGGAATCAAGAGCGTGCTGCTCTTCGGTATTCCGGCATTCAAAGACGCCGCTGCGTCGAGCAGCTACGACGCCAACGGAATCGTCCAGCGAACGATTGCGGCCATCAAAGCAACGCTGCCGGAGATGCTGGTGATGGCCGACCTGTGCGCGTGTGAGTACACCGACCACGGCCACTGCGGCGTTCTCGATGCGGCGGGCGAGGTCGACAACGATGCGACGTTGGAACTGCTCTGCCGCATCGCCCTAACGTACGCCGACGCGGGAGCCGACGTCATCGCTCCATCGGATATGATGGACGGCCGCGTCAAAGCAATTCGTAGCGCGCTCGACGCGCACGGCCGTACGAGCGTCGCCATCATGGCCTATAGCGCGAAGTATGCGTCGGCGTTCTACGGACCGTTTCGCGATGCGGCCGGTTCGGCACCGCAGCAAGGGGATCGCCGCGGCTATCAGATGGACGCGCCCAACGCGCGTGAAGCGATGCGTGAGATCGCGCTGGACATTGCCGAAGGCGCCGACGTCGTGATGGTCAAGCCGGGGCTCCCCTATCTCGACGTGGTGCGCGCCGCGCGCGACCGGTTCGACGTGCCGATCGCGGTGTACAACGTCAGCGGCGAGTATGCGATGCTTCAAGCCGCAATTCGCAACGGCTGGCTCGACGGCGACCGCGCCGTCGACGAGGTCTTGACGTCGTTCGTGCGAGCCGGCGCCGACATCGTCATCACTTATTTCGCCAAGACGTACGCGCAGCGCCATGGCTGAGGCAATTCTACTCCTGGCCGGCGGCTCCGCGACGCGCTTTCCAGGAAAACTCGAGCATGATATCGAGGGTCAGCCAATGATCGTGCGAGTCTTTGAGAAGTTGGCCCAGGGGCGGTGGCCGGTCTATATTGCCGGCAAGGGGAGCTTCGCTCCGGAAGTG
>JABCZE010000346.1 GCA_013289785.1 Vulcanimicrobiota bacterium
CCCGGCGGCGCGATCATCGCAAGCTGGGCGCCGAGCTCGACCTCTTCTCGATCGAGGAACAGGCCGGCGGCGGGCTCGTCTTCTGGCACCCCAAAGGCGCGATCGTCCGCGGCATCATCGAGAACTTCATTCGTGAGGGGCTGCGCGAGCGCGGCTACCAACCGGTCGTGACGCCGCACATCGCGCACGAGCGTCTCTACGAAATCTCAGGTCACCTTGATAACTTCGGCGAGAACATGTTCGGCCCAATCGAGGTGGAAGGGCAGCGCTTTCGGCTCAAACCGATGAACTGCCCCGGCCACATCCTCATTTACAAGGACCGGTTGCGCAGCTATCGGGAGCTTCCGCTGCGGTACTCGGAGTTTGGGACGGTCTATCGTTTCGAGCGCTCGGGGGTGCTGCACGGCCTCAACCGCGTCCGCGGCTTCACGCAAGACGACGCCCACCTCTTCTGCATGCCCGACCAGCTCCAGCACGAGTTCGAGCAGACGCTCGATGAAGCGCTCCGGCTCATGAGAGCATTCGGTTTTGCCGATTTCCAATACGTGCTGTCCACGCGAGCGCCCGAGGATCGCGGCGAAACCGACGCGGTTGCCGAGGCTGCGATTAGAAGCGCGTTAGAACGCTACAACCTGCCTTTCGACGTCGACGAGGGCGGCGGCGCTTTCTACGGCCCAAAGCTCGACGTCAACGTGAGCGACGCCCTGGGCCGGCCGTGGCAACTCGGCACAGTGCAAGTCGACTTTATTTTGCCTGCTCGCTTCGACCTCAAATACCGAGCCGCCGACGGCCAGGATCACCGGCCGGTCATGATCCATCGCGCCTTGGCCGGATCGCTCGAACGCTTCTTCGGCATCCTCGTCGAGCATTACGGAGGCGCTTTCCCGGCCTGGCTAGCGCCGGTCCAAGCGGTCGTCACGCCGATCTCCGAGCACGAAAGCGGGTATGGTCGTCAAGTGGTCAATCGCCTCGAAAAAGCGGGCTTCCGAGCCGAACTCGACGAATCGAACGAAAAGCTCGGTTACAAGATTCGGCACTGGAAGACTCAGAAAGTGCCGTATATCTTGGTTGCCGGCAAGCGAGAGGTTGAGGACGGTACCGTCAACGTCAATCAGCGCGGTATCGAAGAGAAACGAACCGTTTCGATCGACGCTTTCGTTGACGAGTTAAAGACCGTGGTCGAGGCAAGACAATGAGAAGGATGAAATGCGACGCCCGCGCCGTTTTTGCGGCGCTCGCTCTAGTGCTGGCTTCCTGCCAAGGCAGTGGCCTAGATAGCGGTATGGGCGGAGAGATGAGCCCACCGGTCTCGCAGCCCGGCGCGATGAATGCCGGCGGCATCAACAGCGGCGGTCCCAATGGACTCAACGGCGGCGTGAACGGCAATATGTCCGGTCCATCGGTCGGCATGAACGGTCAAGAACAGCTCGCCAATCCCGGTGCGACGCTAGCGCCCAACGAAGCCCAATACCCGGTGTCGCAGGGTCCCAGCGGCATGAAGTGTCCGATGGTGCAGCTTTTCAATCAGCAGTACACCTGCAATCTCGCCTTTAACATTCCGCCGGCGTCCCCGTCGCCGAGCGGATCTCCGGGCGCCACTCCAAAACCAACCGCGAGTCCGACGCCGTCACCCTCGCCGACTGCGTCCGACGACAGTGACGACGATAGTGGTGACGACACGCCGACCCCTTCGCCCGGTCCCGGCGGAATGATCACACTGCTAACCGAGCCGCTTCCCAAAGACGTCCCGTCGATGGTCAATCCAAACTCGAGCTTCATGCGGGTGACGCCGGTGATGGCCCTTCGCCTGCAAAGCAACACCGATTTCGCGCTCGGCGGCGGCACGACGTTGCAGTACACGCTGCCGGCGATGCAGTTCAACGGCCGCGTCTTCGCGCTGCAGCTCTTCAACGAAACGACGCTTCGCGGCAAGCGCACGGATCAAATCATCGGCAACTACGCTAAGTGGACGTCGCCGACGAGCAACACCGTACAGTTTTCGTTCAACGTTCCGCAAGTGACCGTGCGCCACACGCAGGTCTGGCTGCTCGCGCTCTACGGCGCGCAACTTCCCCCTGGCAGCACGCCGACTCCCTCGCCTTCGCCGTCACCGACAACCTCACCAACCTCGTCACCCTAAGTCGCGTTCTCACCCGGTGTCATGATGACGGCGGCGGCGCGCAAGACCTTCATCGCGAGTTTCCTCGGGTGGTCGCTCGACGCGTTCGACTTCTTCCTCCTCACCTTCGTCGTCAGCCGCATTGCCACGAGTTTCGGCCAAGCGATCCCACAGGTCGCCCTCGCGATCACGCTGACGCTGGCGTGCCGGCCGATCGGCGCGCTGCTCTTCGGCTGGCTCGCGGATCGCTACGGACGGCGCACGCCGCTGATGATCGACATCGCGCTCTACTCGCTGCTCGAGCTCCTCACCGCGTTCTCGCCGAACTTTACCGTTTTTCTCGTGCTGCGCGCGCTCTTCGGCGTCGCCATGGGCGGCGAGTGGGGACTCGGAGCAGCGATGGTGATGGAAGTGCTTCCGCCGCAGCGGCGTGGCTTCTTCAGCGGCCTGCTGCAACAAGGCTATATGTGGGGCTATCTGCTTGCCGCCTTCGCGTACTTTCTCGTCTTTAACTTTACGAACTGGGGCTGGCGCGGGCTCTTCGTGATCGGCGCGCTGCCGGCCGGGCTC
>JABCZE010000347.1 GCA_013289785.1 Vulcanimicrobiota bacterium
CGCTGGCGCTCGGTTACGCCGAGGGCGGGGAGTGGCGCCAGGCGATGGGAACGGTCATCATCGGCGGACTCTTGAGCTCTTTGATCCTGACGCTCTTCCTCGTTCCGATGATCTACGAGACGTGGATCGGTTACTTCGAGCGCCTGGCCGATCGCCGCGCGATCGAAGCGGAGATGTCGCAGCCGATGGAGAGGGCGCCTGCCTAAAGATGTCATCCTGAGCGCAGTCGAAGGACGGCGTGCCCTTGTAACCGGGGCGGCGGCGGGCCTCGCGGCCGGGATCGCTCCCGCCTTGGCGCACGACGGCTTCAGCAGCGTTGCGATCACCTATCGCAATACGCCGCCGGACGCCACGGTCGCCGCCATCGAAGCGGCCGGCGCCACCGCAGCGGCCGTGAAGATCGACTTCCTCGGCGATCCGGTTCACGTGGAGAAGAGTCTCGACGACTTGGTGCGGCAACACGGTCCGTTCGACACGCTGGTGCATGCCGTCGGCCCGCTCGTCGTCAAGCGCTTCGCACGCACGACGCTGCAAGAGTACACCGAAACGTTCGACGGTAACGTGCGAAGCGCGATGCTGGCGGCCCGCGCGACGCTGCCAGCGATGCGCGCCGCAAAGTTCGGCCGAATCGTGTTCTTCGGCATGCTGGGCTCCGAAGCGACGCGTCCCTTCCGCGGTTTCTCGCTCTATCAATCGGCGAAGAGCGCGCTGGTTGCATTTGCGCGGTGCCTCGCCCTCGAAGAGGCGCCCCATGGCATTACCGTTAACGTCGTTTCGCCGGGCGACATTCGTGAAAAGGCGCTCGCGCGGCGGCAGGCCTACGAACGCAGCGCGAACAATCCGCGCGGCCGACCGGGCACGTCCGAAGACGTTGCCGACGCCGTCGCTTTCTTCGTCGCTGCGGAACGCGATTTCATCACCGGTGCGGTAATCGACGTGGGCGGCGGCCTGCAAACCGCCTCGGAGTAGCCGGACGCTCCTAGCCAGGACAAACGTACGCTCGGCTCGTAAGCCCGGCTGGATGCTGCGCGACGACAAAGAAGAACATCAGGCATTCGCCTTACCCGGCGCGCGCCCGCACTACGGACCCGATAAGATCGTTGCAGTCGAACATATCGATCTGCACCTCACGCCCGACTTCGAAAACGAGTCGCTCGACGGCATCTGCACGCTGACGGTTCGCGCGCTCGACGAACCGGTCTCGCACTTGACGCTCGATGCCGTCGATCTCCAGATCTTCCGGGTCGAGCCGGCCGCCACGTTTGCGGCCCGTGACGGTAAGCTCGAGATCGATTTGCCGGCGCCGATTGCGCCCGGCGAGCGCGCGGCAATCGCGATCGAGTATCGCGCGTCCAAACCCCGAGCGGGGTTGTTTTTTATCAAGCCCACGGCGGAGCATCCCGAAAAAATAACGCACGTCTGGACGCAGAGCCAAGACCAATACGCCCGTTATTGGTTTCCGTGCTTCGACTATCCGACCGAGAAGCAGCGCACGACGACGACGATCGTCGTCCCCAAAGGCATGTTCGCGCTCGGCAACGGCGAGTTGGTGGAACGACGCGACGAGGGCGAGCGGACCGTATTTCGCTACCGCCAGGACGTACCACACAGCACTTACCTGATGACGATGGTCGCCGGTCCGTTCGTCGAGGTCGAGCAAGGGAAGGCCGGGCGTAACGGCGTCCCGGTGTTTTATTACGTCCTGCCCGGCCGCGAAGATGAAGGCGAACGAGCCTTCGGCAAGACGCCGCAGATGATCGAACGCTTCGAAGAGCGGACCGGCGCGGCCTATCCGTACGCGCGCTACTCGCAGATCGCGGTATCCGACTTCATTTTCGGCGGGATGGAAAACACCGCAGCGACGACGCAGACGGACCGAACCCTGCACGACGAGGTCGCGCACCTCGATTTTTCGAGCGACCCATTAGTCTCTCACGAACTCGCGCACCAGTGGTTCGGCGATCTGTTGACCTGCCGCGATTGGGCGCACGCGTGGCTCAACGAGGGCTTCGCGACGTATATGGAGGCCGTCTGGCGCGAAGCCGACCTCGGTTCCGACGAGTATCGCTACGATATCTTCCAATGCTTGGCCGCGTACCTTCGCGAGGACGCGCATCGGTACCGGCGGCCGATCGTCTGCAACGTCTACCGCGACCCGATCGAAATTTTCGATCGCCATCTCTATCAAAAAGGCGCTACCGTCTTACACATGTTGCGTGGTGAGTTGGGTGAGGGCCGCTTCTGGCGCTCGATCGCGCGGTACGTCGAGGACAACGCCCAGCGGTCCGTTGAGACGATCGATTTGATTCGCGCGATCGAAGCTGCAACGGGGCGGAATATGCGGCGATTCTTCAATCAGTGGGTCTTTCGCGCAGGCCATCCGCAGCTCCAAGTTTCGATGGCGTGGGACTCCGAGCGCCGCGTCGCCACGCTGACGATCGACCAGAAGCAAACGGTCGATGCGGACCATCCGGCCTACTTTTTCGACGTCGAGATCGGCTTTGCGCCCGACGCGGCGGCACTCCCGGAGCAACCGGCGCAGGACCCGGTGAGCGGTGAGCGACGCGTACGGGCCAGCATCGAGCGGCAGCACGAGACGATCGCCGTGCCGCTCGACTTCGAACCAAAACTGGTCCGGTTCGATCCCGGCGCGTTTCTCCTGGCCGACGTGCGCTACCGTTTGGGCGT
>JABCZE010000348.1 GCA_013289785.1 Vulcanimicrobiota bacterium
CGCCGGTATGAAAAACATCCCAGACGGCTTGGCCCCCGGAAACGATGCTCGTGTCGCTTAGGGTCAGGGTCCGCGTGTAGCGCCTGCTTAGCGCCGGTATCGAGCGCTGCACGATCCCAGGATTGACGATCGCCGCACAGCCGCCGATCGAACGTCCGTCCTGAAAGCATCGATCGAACTCGCGCACGTAGACGCCGCCGCGGTAAAGCGCACGAACGCTGCCGCCGCTCGCCGATTCTTTCGGTGCGTTCGGGACGATCGCGTACTCCGCGAAGACGGCGTTACCATCTGACGCCGGAGCGATTGGCGCGGCGACGGAATACTTCGGGTCGTACGTGAGCCACCACGACGCCAGCGCGTATAAACGATTGCCTGCAGTTGAAGGCCCATTCATCATGCACAAAGAGTATTTGCGGAACGGCAGATCCGCGAGCAAGCCGTCGGCCTGATCCGCCCACGCACCCTTGGCGTCGCTCACCCGGCCGCCGTAAGCGGCAGAGTTGAAACACCCCTCATGGTTCGCACCGGCAACGTTGGGGTTCCTAAGGAAGACCCCGTCATAGGCCGGCTTGGACCTATAGCCGCCGTTGATGATCAGTTTTCGCGGAGCGCCCGAGAACAGAGCGTTTTCGCCTGCAATCCAGGCGGCGTCGCTCGTTATCTCCGTACCAACCGCGTTGAAACCATAGAACATGCCCGAGCGCGGCGTCCCGTCAGGGCCACCGAACGTCGAGCCCGAGTCGTCCGAGAAAAACAAGTCGAGGTCGGGCGACTTTGCGAGGTAGCGATTCATCCAGGTCGCGACCGCCTCTCGTGCCTGCGCGGCTGCAGGATTCAGAAACTCTTGAAACTGACCCGTATATGAGTCGCTCCGATGGACGCGTGCCCCGCTCGAGTCGTGGAACCAGGCACGCTCGCCGGGTCCAAGATCTCCGACTTGACCGGCGCAACGCCCCGCGGGCGCCACGAACGGCGGCACGCAATACGGCACGTACGTCGGATCGATATACGTCACCGCGAAGCGCCCGCCGGCAGCCTTGAACGCATTGACGTAGCGATTGTCAAAACCGCTCGACTCGACAAAGTCCGCATGCGCAGCCATAAACTGCGCGCCGAGCCTCGCGTTGACGGCCGTGGAGCCGAACGATTGATTGTAATAAAGGAACGTGAGCACGTGCGCGATCATGCGACGCATCCCCGCACCAACCCGACGAGGCCCAGCTCCAACCAGAACACCTTCGCAGTCGTAAGGTCCACAAATAACCCGGCCACGCAGAGAGCGAGCAGAGCTCCCATAAGGCTCGTCCGCATCCCGAACAACGGGTGATCGCGGCGGAACGCCGGCACGCTGCGAACGGTAAGGATCAGCGCGAATACGAGCAGCACAACCCCGACGATTCCGTATTCGACGCCGTTCTGGAGCAGCATATTGTGCGCGGCTCGCGACCAGCCCATGTCGTAGGGCTGGAAGACTTTCAAGTACACTTGATCGTACGCCATCGCAAAGGAACCACTGCCGGCGCCGACGAGCCAATGCAGCCGAAACGCAGCCAGACCGGCGCTCCAGATTCCCAGACGGCCCGAGCCACCGGTCGCCGAAGCAGAGAGAAATCGATGGAGCAGGTTCGCATTTGCGAGTGCCGCCGCACCCACCGCTGCGGCCAACCCACCAATCTGCCAACGTTCGCGCAGGGCTATCATGAAGTAAGCAAACATGAGCGCGACGGCAACAAAGGCCTCACGCGAGGCCGCCAAACTTATGGCGTAGAGCAGAACGCCGATTGCCGCGACGCCGCAGAGCTTGAGACCGACATTGCGCGCGCGCACGGCTCCGACGGTAACCAGGGCTAGCGGCAGCAGTAAGCTATCCGCGAATTGGTTGATATCGAGGCGCTGATTACCGACGAGCAGGGGGACCCGGTCGGAAACCTCGTTGAGCAACTGCTGCGCAGCGGTTGGATGTGCGAGTTCGTGGATGCCGAACGCTGCCGCAGCGAGTCCGCCGCAGACGACGGCTGCAAAGACCAACTGTACGTCGCGCAGCTTCGCTGGGACGAGCGAGGCGATTGCGAACAGAGATGCGAGCTGAACGAGGGTCGCGCTCTCGCGCGATGCATTGGTCGTGTTTATCGTCCAAAGCAGCGAGATGCACGACCAAAGCACGAAGGCGGCCCAGGCGGCGAGCGCCGGGCCTGGGACGACGATCTTGCGCGTGCGAACCAGCCACAAGAGCAGCGCCACGCCCGCGACGCCCCCGCAGAGACGCGCGACGGTCCCAAGTTCCGGCAACGACAGCAACAGATCGAAGGGAACCAGCATCGCGTAGGCGCCGTAGGGAAAGACCAACGGGCTCGTCCATGCCAGCGCGAGGAGAGCCGGCAGCAGAGCGATGCCGAGAGCCAGGAGCAGCCCCATCGGATACGTTGACGCGGCGTACATCGCAAGGGTGAGCACGATGCCCGTCGCGGCGAGCAGCAGCCACTGCCCTCGCAACGCAAAGGGTACCGCGTAAGAGCGTTTCGCGATCACGTCGCCGGGCTCAGAACGCGCGTTGCAAGTTTTCCCAAACGCCGGCCAATGACCGTCGGGCTCGCGAAGATAATCTTCTTCGAGTCGATCGCCATGATGCCCTCGGAGTACGACATCGTGTGCGCCCCGTGCGAGTCCCTCGT
>JABCZE010000349.1 GCA_013289785.1 Vulcanimicrobiota bacterium
GCTCGAAATCCTGCGCCGTTTCGACGTGATCGAAACCGTCGAGCAAATCCGCGACGTTTGCGTTCACGACCGCAGCTCCACGATCGTAACGCCGCTCGAGCCTTCTTCTTCGGTGCCATACCGAAAGCTCGTCACCGCCGGATGGCCGCGCAAGTACTCCTGTAAACCGCGCCCCAGCAAGCCGGTGCCTTTACCATGGATCAGCCGCAGCGGTGAGTTGCCGGCCAGCAGGGCATCGTCAATCCAGCGCTCGACCAACGGCTCCGCTTCGGTGTAGCGTTTTCCGCGCACGTCGAGCGCTGCCGTCGTGCGGCCCGCCGCCGCCATGCGCGTGTCAACGCCCCGCGTAGCGGTTCGGACGTTCTTCGATTCGCCGGCCTCGCGCCGAACGTCGCTCTTATCCACCATCATTTTCATTGAACCGACCGCAACGAGCAACCTCTCATCCCAATCCTCGGCAACGACGCCCTCCTGGTTCACCGACAGAATGCGAACGCGATCCCCGGGCGCGTAGGTTCGCTCGTCGCTCGCGCGTTCTTCTTCCGGTCGAATTCCAAGGTCGCGATGAATCTGCTCGATCGTCTGCGCCAGCAATGCCGTCTGCGACGGCGTTACCCGCGCTCGCCGAGTTCCCGTTCGTTGGGAACCCGGCTCCGCCGAGCGGCGCTCCAGTTCGCGCACGAAGTCGCGAAGGGCCTGTTGCAAGCGTTCCTCGGCACCGCTGCCGAAGCGGCGGCGCGCCGCGTCGAGATCGGCGCGATCGTGCGCCACCAGTTCGCGCGCGCCCGCTAGCTCGTGGCGCTCGTGCTCGAATCGCCGGCGCTCTTCGCGTAACTCGCTATTACGCAAGGCAAGCTCGGCCAGCGCCGCTTCATAATCGCGTTCGCGATCCTCCATCAACGCCGTCGCGCGTTCGACGATCGCCTCCGAGATGCCGAGCCGTGCCGCCAGCGGAAAGGCCAGCGATTGCCCCGGAGCGCCGAGGTCCAGCTCAAAGGTCGGCTTGAACGTCGCCGGATCGAAGCGCACGCTGGCATTCGCCACGCCCGGCGTGGCGTGCGCGAAGAGTTTCAGCTCGGTGGAATGGGTCGAAACGATGGCCCGCGCGCCGCTGGCGAGCAGCCATTCCAGCATCGCGATCGCCAGCGCGACGCCGGCCGTGGGCTCGGTGCCGCCGCCGATTTCGTCGACGATGGCCAGCGTGCGCGCGTTTGCGCCGTCCATCACTTCGCGCATCCGCTGCAAGTGTGCCGAAAACGTCGAAGTGTTGGCGACCAGCGATTGTTCGTCGCCGATATCGGCAACGACGCGCTCGAACCGGCCGATACTCGTACTCGACCCCGACGGAAGCTGCATCCCGCAGTACGTCATCACCACGAAAAGCCCGGTCATCTTTAAGGCAACGGTCTTGCCGCCCATGTTGGGGCCGCTGATGACCAGCAGCCGCGTCTGCTCGCCGAGCGTCAACGACTGCGCCACGGCGCGTTCGTCGAGCAATGGATGCCGGCCGCCGGCAATCGTGACGGCCGGTTCGTCGCTCAGCTCCGGCATGATCGCCTGGCTGACGCGGGCGAGTTCGGCCTTCGCCGCGAGGAGGTCGAGCACGGCCAAAACTTCGACGTTGGCGTCGATCTCGACGGCCGACCGGCCGACCTCCGCCGACAACGCCTGCAAGACGCGTTGCACCTCGCGCTCTTCTTCGATTTGCAGGGTGCGGACGCGATTGTTGCTCTCGAGCGCCGCGAGCGGCTCGACGAAGAGCGTCTGTCCGCTCGAGCTGGTGTCGTGAACGATACCGGGCAGCGCCCCGGCAAGCTCGGCTTTCACCGGAATCACAAACCGCCCGTCGCGAATCGTGACGACGCGATCTTGGATAACCTTGGCATACTTCGCGCCGTTGAGAATCGCGCTGATGCGGTCGCGCGCCTCCGATTGCGCTTGGATGAGGCTGCGACGGATTCGACGCAGCGCCGGCGAGGCGCGATCGAGTACCGTACCGCGTTCGTCGATCGCGTCGGTGAGCGAATGCTGCAGCTCGCGCAGCGGCGTGTACGGCGCGACGACCGCCGTTAGATCCGGATGCTCTCGCACCGCTTTATACGCAGCCGCGGCAGCGGCCAACGTATCGCCGATGGCACGCAACTCGACGGGGCCCAGCGTTTGCCCGACTGCAGCCGCTTCGGTCAGCGCTACCGTTTCAACGGCCGGCATGATCGTGACGTCGGCGCTGGCTGCCAGCGAACGCATCGCCTCGGTGCGCAGCTGCTCGCGGCGCACGAGTTCGAAATCGGAGTGCGGCAGCAGATCGCTTGCCAAGGCGCGGCCGCGCTGGGTTCGGGTCGCGCTCACGACCCGATCGCGCACGCTTGCAAAATCGAGCGCGTCGAGCGTGCGAGAATCGGCGATCGTCATCGGAAGCGGCGCGTTGGCTCCTAAGATGAGAGCTTCTTCTTCACCAGCTCGTTGGCCAGCGCGGGATCGGCCTTCCCCCGCGACGCCTTCATCACTTGGCCAACGAGAAAGCCGAGCACGTTCACCTTACCCGCTTTATAATCGGCGACGACCTTTTCGTTGGCCGCGAGCACCTCGTCCACGAACGGCTCGACCGCGGAGGGATCGCTGGTTTGCGCCAGACCTTCACGCTCCACGATCGCGTCGGGCGACC
>JABCZE010000350.1 GCA_013289785.1 Vulcanimicrobiota bacterium
AAAGCGCTGAGCAACTTCCTGGTGCTCGGCTCGATGGCGGGGATTCTTTTCGTCGTCGCGATCGTGATGCAGTTCGTCCGCGGCGAAAGCGCCGGGTTCGACCTCGGACAAATCGCCGCCCCGTTCGCGCTCGTCGTGCTGCCGACCGTCGCGATGGTCGCCGCCATCGCGCTGCTCTTCGAGATGATTCCGTGGCTGCGGGGCGGGCTGGGCAACGTGCTCTACTTCTTTGCGTGGATCGGGTATTTGGTCTTTAGCTTCAGGGACGACGGCGGGCACGTGCCGTGGTGGCGCGACATGCTCGGCGGGAATCTCGTCCTACGCCAAGTGTGGGCGGCGCTCTTGCAGATCGATCCCCGCGCAAAGCTGAACTCGGTCGAGATCGGTGGCGGCGGCGAAGACGTGCGCCACTTCTTTACGTTTCACGGGTTTGCGTTCTCGGGAAGCGACGTGGCGGAGCGTTTAGTGTGGTTTGCTGTTGCGGTCGGCGTCGTTGCCGTGGCGGCGCTGCTCTTCGACCGCTTCGCCAAGCCCGCTCGCACGGCCGAAAACACAAAACGCAACCCCGTCGTGGCGCGCTGGCACTCGGGCCTTGCGCGTCTAACCCAGCCGCTGGTCGACGCGCTCTTCATCGGTGACTTCGGCGCGATCGTGCTGGCCGAGTTGCGACTGCTCCTGCGCGGCTTGAGCTTCTGGTGGTACGTCGTCGCGGCCGGATTATGGATATTCCAACTCTTCGCGGATCCGAAGACGCAGAGCATCGCGGTCGGACTCGCGTGGATTTGGCCGATGCTCGTGTGGTCGCAACTCGGTACGCGCGAGGCCGTCTGCAGCACCGAGCAGTTTATCTATCCCACGCTGCATCCGATTCGGCGGCAGTTCGTCGCGCAGTGGCTCGCTGGCGTGCTGCTCGGTCTCGCAACCGCGGGCGGAGCGCTTGTACACTGGGCAGCTGCGGGAAACCTCGGCGGAATCGAAGGCATTGTGGCGGGCGCGATCTTCGTCCCGACGCTCGCGATCGCGTGCGGCGCCCTCTCCGGCACGACGCGGCTCTTCGAAATCGCCTACGTTGTGCTCTGGTACATCGGCCCGATGAATCGCACGAGCTTCGACTTCACGCAAGGCGCGTACGCACCCGAGTTCGCGCTGGCCTCGCTGGTCCTCTTGGCCATGGCGCTCGGCGCGCGGGTGGTCCGCCTACAGCGCGCCTAGCGCCGCCGCGCAGGGGCCTTTCGCGGGCGGCCGCCTTTTGCGCCGTTAAGTCTCGCGGCCTTAGTTTTCGCTTCCGATTTCGCTGCGCCGCCATGGCGCGCGAGCTCGGACATCCAGTGCCTGCCGCCATACACGCCTTGGAGCAACGACATCACGGTAAAGTCGGCATCCAGCTCCGGCCAACTGAGAATCGTTCCGTCGCCCAGAATGCACGCGCGACGCATCTGCGCAGGAGTCGCGTCATTCAGGCCCTGCATCAGTCGCCGAGGAATTATAAGCGATGCACCGTTGTTCATTTCTACGAGCACAACGTCGCGCTTCGGAAGGTAACGCACCTCTGTCGCAAGCGGTTCTCTTGCAAGCATTTCGTCGTAGCGGCGGTATGCGGCATCTATCTCGGCGTTAGTCAGCGGCCGGCGGCGCTTTGTCGTCTTCATCAGCAGTGGCTCTTCAGCCGGGTTATTTCCCAATGCTGACGGCGGCGACGTTGTGCTGTGTGTCGCTCGAGCCGAAACTGGCGTATGGGTCTCCGCCGGCCGGATACTTCCAGTAACCGATCCCGTTGGCGCTGCCGCTGCAGAGCGGGCTGGTGGCGACGACGAGCTTCCCTTGGTGGTTGTTTACCGGCGTGTTCTTTTTGCCGAGTATGAAGGGACCGACGTCGTCC
Organism: Vulcanimicrobiota bacterium; assembly: GCA_013289785.1. Taxonomy (GTDB): domain Bacteria; phylum Vulcanimicrobiota; class Vulcanimicrobiia; order Vulcanimicrobiales; family Vulcanimicrobiaceae; genus Cybelea. Next base: position 1,880 of record JABCZE010000350.1, read on the forward strand.
TCGCCGCTGCACCGGCTGCCCAGCGTCACTTCGCCGTGCGACGTTAGCGTCGTCCCCTTGAGCGAGGCTTCGACGACGCCGGTCTCGTGCGAGCTGCCAACGCTCTGGTCGGCAATCGCGATGTACTTGCCGTCCCACATGGTGCCGCCCGGCGTTATGATCGAAAAGCCACTCGCCGTCAGCGTGGTCTCGGACGTCTTGCCGGCCAGCAAGCCGCAGAACGAAACGCCGTTGTGCTCGCCAACGCCGACGAGGTTGCCCTTGTCGTCGTAGCCCATCGGCCACATCGTCGTGCAGGACGCGTCGCTGTACACGGTACCGTCGCTCGGATTGCCGCCGGCGTAGATCGTGACTTCGCCGGGATTGAGGCTGGTAATCGCGACGTCGCCGTGCTTGTCGACGGAGCATCCGATCGGCTCGCCCCCGGGGCTGTAGGTGTTGAGCGGCGAGGCGCCGCCGTGTGCGTACTCGATCGTGGTTCCAGCGCCGAGGCTCGTAACGTACACGTCGCCGCTTGTATCGACGCAGCCGCCGTACGGGTCGGTAAAGCCCGTGAGTTGGCCGACGAGTTCGCCGTTGGGATACTCGAAGACGTTGACGTCACCGTACAACCAATCGGAGGAGTAGACGAGCGTCGTCCCTTTCTTTTTATTCGGCAGCATCCACGAGCGGCCAGGGTTACCTTGCCCGGGCCGCGCCGCCGCGCCGGGCGCGGCAGCGTTCTGCAACGTTGCGCCGCCGCATCCGGCAAGCGCAACGATCGCGAAAAAAGATAC
>JABCZE010000351.1 GCA_013289785.1 Vulcanimicrobiota bacterium
CGCCGTCGTTTTCGCAGTTGAGCTCGACGACCTCCGCGCCGAGCTTACGCAACACGTAGGGCGCGATCGCGAAGGCTGCCCCAAAACCGGCATCGACGACCACCTGCAGTCCGTGCAGGTCCGGCTCGCCGGCGTAAAGTTCGTGATAATAGTACCGCGCTAAATTCATCGCCGCCCGCGCCACGCCCACCGCAGTTCCAACCGGTCGCGGAAGATCGGGAGAATCGATTGCGGCTTCGATTTGCCGCTCCACGTCGTCGGACAGTTTGTAGCCATCGCCTGCAAAAAACTTGATACCGTTATCGGCGACCGGATTGTGCGAGGCGCTGATTACCACGCCCGCGGCCGCTCCGGTTTGACGCGCGACGCACGCCACCGCCGGCGTGGGCACGACACCGATCAAGAGCGCGTCGCTGCCGACCGAGGTTATGCCGGCGACAATCGCCGCCTCCAACATGCTGCCGGAGACCCGCGTATCCCGTCCCACGATGAACGGGCGTTCTTTCTCACCGCCATCCTGAAGTACGGTGGCGGCGGCGCGGCCGATGCGGAAGGCCAGCTCCGGAGTCAGCTCGCTGTTTGCAACGCCGCGTACGCCGTCGGTTCCGAAGAGCGGACTCACTTCGCGACGGCGGGGACGAACCGCATCTGAACGCGTACGAGATCCGGTGAAACCGAAGCGCTGGTAATCTCGCCGCCCGAAGCGTCCACGGCGATCGGCCGCACCATCTCGTCGATCGCCTTTGGCTCGCTGGGCAACTCCACGTCAACGTGCACGCCGGAGATTTGCGCCGAGCTCGCTACACGCACCGTCGCAACGCTCGGACGAACGCGCACCAAGTTCACGACGATGCCGCGCGAAAGCGAGCCCATATAATGCACCACGATCGGAAAGGCGCGGTCCTCGAGCCGCTCGATCGTCAAGGTGACGGAGGCTGGGCTCAGGCTTTGCACCGCCACTTCCGGCGCCACGAGCTGCACCGGAACGTTATAGATTCCTTCACCTTTATTCGACAGGTCCAGTACGGCTTTGATCTCCTCGGGCTTGATGCCGGGCTCACCGCGTTTGGTCGCCACGGTGACCAGAGCCTCGCGGTCGGTAAAATGTGCGACGTACCCCGACGGCAAGTTTACCGACACGATCGGAACGGATAGCTGCTGGTCTACTTGCCCACTGGCGAGAAGCGGATTGGTCGCGAAGCGAAAATAGGCCCAGCCGACGATCGCAAGTGCCACGGCCAGCAGCTTGAGCCCGAAGTTCTTTCGAAGTAAATCCATCGGGGCCTAGAGGTCGGTCCACGAAACGCGCGGTTTAGAACGTTCGCGGGGCGCGCGCAGGCGGGCTCGCAGGTGTGCGATTAAATCGTTTGGCCGGCGCCCCTCGCGGCGCGGGGGTCGCGTGACCGCCAGAAGCATCTTGGTCAGTCGTTGCTCGTCGTCGACTGGGCGCGAGAGCTTTCCGGCGCGCGCAATTCGAATGCTTGCGTTCTCCTCCGAGACGACGAGCACCACGGCATCGGTCTGTTCGCTCAACCCAAGCGCAGCTCGATGGCGCGTTCCCAAACGCACGCCGGTTAGCGCGCGTTCGGCCAGCGGGAGCAAGCACCCAGCGGCCTCGATGCGGCTTTCATGCACGACCACCGCGCCGTCGTGCAGCGGAGAGACCGGGGTAAAAATCGTCAGCAGCAGCTCTTCGGAAACGTCTGCGTGCAAAAACGTACCGGTCTCGCAAATCTCTCGCAGGCCGCTCTGCTGCTCGATTACGATCAAAGCGCCGCGACGGTTTTCGCTAAGGAAGAACGCGGCTCGTGCGAGCGCTGCGATCGTTCGGTCTTCCGGCCGGCCCGGCCACGGCTCGGTTTCGTCGCCCGTCATGCGAAAGAGGCCGCCACGCCCGATCTGCTCCAACGCCCGGCGAAGCTCGGGCTGAAAGACGATCGGGATCGCGACCAACACGCCGACGACGAGCAGCCGCAAGATGGTTCCCAGGAGGTTGAGATGAAAGAGCGTCGCGATGCCGAGTAGTCCGACCAGCACGAGAATGCCGATCAAAATTTGCACCGCTCGCGTCCCGCGGATCAGCAGCAACACGTAGTAGATCAGAATGCTCGTCGCGATGACGTCGACGACATCGGAAATGGTAACGTACTGCGCGATCGTGCTAAACATCGACCAGCAGTTCCAAAATGCGGTCCGCCGCTATTTCCGGAGCCGCTACACCCCAAGCGGCAATCTTGGCCGACAACATCGGGGTCAAGGGCGACAGCAGCTCGGCGCGCCGCCCGCTGGAGAATCGGCGTAGTTCGACGTCCACGACCTTCATCACGATCGCGATGCCGCCCGAATCGGGGTCCCATTCCACGATCGCACCTTGCGGGCAGGGGCGGCAAGCAAGAACGCCCCGCGGGCGACCCGCTCCGCCCAAAGCTTCATAAAGTTGCGGCAAGGCTTCGGGAACCGTAGGGAAAACTGCCCAGGCAATGACTGCCGTCTGGTATACGACTTCTCCCGGAGCGATTGAAACTTCGCTGGGATCGAAGCCGTCGGGCAGCTCGAGCAGTGCGTACGAACGTCCTGCGGACGGATTGATACGCCACATCGCGCGGCCGCCTCGAAGTCGCGCGACGGCTTCGATTGCATCGCGTC
>JABCZE010000352.1 GCA_013289785.1 Vulcanimicrobiota bacterium
CCCGTCGGCGTGGATGCTCCCGGACGTGCGCGAGAGCGCACTCAACGCAGGCGCGCTTGTATTCGACCCGATCTCCGTGCTCGGTTCCCACTTGGCCGAGATCGCGCGCACGCATGCGACGGAACTCGTCGGACGCCAGGAGCTGCACACGCTGCTCGAGCACCTGCGATCGACCGTGCCGGCGCTGGTGAAGGAAGTGGGCGGAGAGGCGCTGCCCTTTGGAGCGCTACACCGTGCGATCGGGTTGCTGCTGCGCGAGGGTGCGTGGCCGCGCGATCCGATCGTGGTGTTCGAAGCGATGCTCGAGGCGGGCAGTCGCGATCCGCGCGAACTCGCCGAAGCGGCGAGGCGCACGATCGTTCCGGATCTGTTGCGCCGTAAAGGCGTCGTCCGGTTGGAGCCGGCGATCTTCGATCCCGAGTTCGAGCGGCGGCTCGTTACGGCGTGGTGCCGTTACGGGGCCGAGGCCTTAGAACCGGCCACGGCGCTCGCGCTGCGCGCGCGGATAGAACGCTATGCGGAGCGAACGCGGCGCGATCGCGCCGCAGTCGTCTGCACCTCGGCGCTCCGCCCGGTTCTTGCCGAGTTTTTGCAGCGCTCCGGCATTCCGGTCAGCGTCTTTGCCTACGGCGAGTTGCCCAACGAGCTTGCGCTCGCGCCTGCCGAGGTCATCGAGGGCGAGGAACAGAACGCGCTAGCGCGGTGACTACGAGCGCGCAGCCGGAACTATCGTTTCAAAAGACGGTCGAGTTGCCCGAAGTACGCGAGGCGACTTGGTTCGTCTGGCGGCGCACGAAGCTGGGTGGCGCCGTGATCGCGACCCTGCTCGGCGGTTTCGTAGGCGCTTATGTCGGGAACCTCGTGGTGGCGGGGTTTTGGTTCTATCTCCCGATCACGTTGGTCTTTAGTGCGGGTGTGAACGCCCTGTTTTGTTGGTTTCTCATCACGCAGGCAGCGAAGCGGGCCGTTGCGCGGGCGCAAGGCGTCGGCCCGGAAACCTGGAGCTTTAGCGACGAAGGCATCGCGGTCGAGAGTTCGGAGTCGAACGTTGAGCTGAAGTGGAACGCATTGCGAGGTTATGTCGAAACCAAACGTTTGCTGTTGCTTCGCGTACGTTCCACGTACCTTCCCATTCCGCTGCGTTGCTTGACCGAAGATCAGAGAGCAACGCTGCTGCGGCTTTTCGAGAACAAGCATGTCAAGTGCCTGAGTTAGCGCCGCCATGCACCTGACGCCCCTCGATTGGATTATCGTCGTCCTTTCTTTGGGCGTGAGCTTCGTGCCGGCGATCATGCTGGCGCGCCGCGCGGGAAAAAATATCACGGAGTTCTTCGCGGCCGGTCGCCAAGCGCCGTGGTGGCTGATCGGCATCTCGCTGGTTGCGACGACGTTTTCCACCGACACCCCCAACCTCGTCACCAATCTCGTGCGCGACGGCGGGGTCTCCGAAAACTGGGTGTGGTGGTCGTTTCTCCTCACCGGCATGGCGACGGTCTTTTTCTATGCCCGGCTCTGGCGGCGCTCGGGCGTGCTGACCGATCTCGAATTCTACGAGCTGCGTTACGCGGGACGTGCCGCCTCGTTCGTCCGCGGCTTCCGCGCGATCTATCTCGGGCTGTTCTTCAACTGCTGGATCATCGCGACCGTCAACTTGGCGCTGGTAAAGATTGCCGGCGTGCTCTTCGGCTGGCCGCGCGTCGAAACGCTGGCGATTTGCGTCGCGGTTCCGATCATCTTCGCTGCAACCGCCGGACTCTGGGGCGTCATGGTCACCGACATGATTCAGTTTTGCATTACGATGACGTCGGCATTCGCGGCGGCCTACTTCGCGATTCACGCGCCGGGCGTCGGCGGCTTACACGGCCTGATCGCGCACTTTAGCGGTCACAATGCCGCCGCGCTCTCGATTCTGCCGAACTTCGGCGACTGGAAGAACGTGCTCGCGGTCTTCGTCATTCCGATGACGGTGCTGTGGTGGTCCGTCTGGTATCCGGGGGCCGAGCCCGGTGGCGGCAGCTACGTTGCGCAGCGAATGCTGGCGGCGCGCACCGAGTCCGATGCGCTCTTCGGTACGTTCGCATTCCAAGCGATGCATTATGCGCTTCGCCCGTGGCCGTGGATCGTCGTGGCGCTGGCCTCCACGATCGTCTTTCCCACGCTGCACGACGTGCAGTTGCGCTTCCCGGCGCTCGCGCCCAACCTCATCGGCAACGACGTCGCGTATCCCGCCATGCTCGTCTTCTTGCCCGCGGGTTTCGCCGGCTTCATGGTTGCCGGAATCTTCGCGGCCTACCGCTCGACGATCGAGACGCATCTGAACTGGGGCACGTCGTATCTGGTGCACGATTTCTATCAGCGCTTCATTCGGCCGGAATCGAGTCAGCGCGAGCTGGTCTTCGCGGGACGGTTGGTGACGGCGCTCCTGATGGCGCTCGGCGTCGCCCTCACCTTCGTGCTCGATAACGCCAAGGACGCGTTCAATTTGCTGCTCTCGATCGGTGCGGGAACCGGGCTGATCTACTTGTTGCGCTGGTTCTGGTGGCGGATCAACGCCTGGAGCGAGGTAAGCGCGATGCTTGCCTCGTTCGGCGCGGCGCTCGCGTTTTTCGTCGCCGCGCGCACCGGGCACGCCGTCGCTTCG
>JABCZE010000353.1 GCA_013289785.1 Vulcanimicrobiota bacterium
CGTCGCGGCGCGCGTGCCGTTCAAAGCGACGGCCGGCCTGCACCATCCGGTCCGTCATTACAATGCGCAAAGCGGTTTCACGATGCACGGCTTCTTAAATATTTTGGCGGCAGCGGCGCTGGCGCCACGCACCGGAATCGAAACGCTCCGGCGAGTCGTGGCAGAAGAAGAGCCGGGAGCATTTAATTTTGAAGCTGACGCGTTTCGCTGGCGAGACGAACGCGTCGGCGTCCAGGCGTTGGAGGCTTGCCGGCGCGGCGCGTTTGTCGCCTACGGCAGTTGCAGTTTTAGCGAGCCGGTCGAGGATCTCGCAGCGCTTGGGATTCTTTCGGCTCGATGAGCGGGGCGGAAACGACCGACCCGCAGCTGGAGTCGTGGATTGCAGTAGCGGCCGATAGCGACTTCCCAATCCAAAATCTCCCCTACGGCGTCTTCGAGCGAAGGGGAACTGCGCGCATCGGCGTTGCGATCGGTACGCAGATACTCGACCTCTTCGAATCGGCCGAAGCGGGCTTTTTTGACGACGTTTGCGAGCGCGAATTGCTGCAGGCACCCGTGCTCAATCCGCTGTTGGCGGCGGGGCGAAGCACGTGGCTGCTGCTGCGAAAACGGATCTCGGCGCTGCTTCGCGCCGGCGGCGACGGGCGCTTACGAGAAGGAGGCGCAGAGCGTTTCTTCTGCCGGCAAGATGCCGTCGCGATGCGCGTGCCGATGGAGGTCGGGGACTACGTCGACTTCTATTCGTCGATCGAACACGCGACGAATCTCGGCAAGCTCTTTCGTCCCAATGCCGAGCCGCTGCTGCCGAACTGGCGATGGCTTCCGGTGGGATATCATGGGCGATCGAGCACGATCGTCGTCGACGGAACGGCGATTCGCCGACCATCCGGCCAACGCAACGCGCCGGCCGATGCGGCGCCGAGCTTCGGGGCGAGCCGCCGTCTCGACATCGAACTGGAAGTTGGATTCGTTACCGGTCCCGGCAACGGTTTGGGAGAGCCGATCGCAATCGGCGATACCCGGGAGCATATCTTTGGACTGCTGCTCGTCAACGATTGGAGCGCGCGCGATATTCAGGCCTGGGAGTATCAGCCGCTCGGGCCGTTCTTAGGTAAATCGTTTGCAACGACGATCTCGCCATGGATCGTGACGCTCGAAGCGTTGGAGCCGTTTCGCTCGCAAGGGCCGACGCAGGAGCCGTCGCCACTGCCCTACTTACGCGTTGACGAACCGTGGGCGTATGCGATTTCCCTCGCCATCGATCTTCAGACGCGGCAAATGGAAGAGCGAGGCATCGCGCCTGAGACGATCTCACAGACGACCTTTGCCGGCATGTATTGGAACGTCGCGCAACAACTCGCCCACGCGACGGCGAACGGCGCGGTGACGCGGCCCGGCGACCTCTTTGCGTCGGGAACGATTAGCGGTTCCGGACCGGGAAGCCAGGGAAGTCTGATCGAGCTAACCTGGAACGGAGAGCGTCCAATCACGCTCACGGACGGCGAGAGTCGTCGCTTTTTAGAGGATGGCGACGAAGTCACGCTGCGCGGATGGTGCGAACGCTCGGGCACGCGCCGGATCGGCTTTGGCTGCGCGCGCGGGCGAATCGAGCCGGCTTACGCGGTCGCCGCGGCCTCGATCCAGGAGCGGAAGTAGCTCGGATCCTCGCACGCAACCGCCGCTTCTGCGAGAAGCAGCGGCTTGAAGGTGTCGACCATCACGGCAATCTCGTCGGTAGACGTCTTCCCGAGACTCGCCTCCACGGCGCCCGGCTGCGGGCCGTGCGGCGCGCCGGCGGCGTGCAGCGTGATCGAACCCTCCTCGACGCCGCGCCGGCTCATGAAGTTTCCGCTTACGTAGTAGAGCACTTCGTCGCAGTCTACGCTCGAGTGGTTGTACGGGACCGGAACCGCCAACGGATGGTAGTCGAATAGACGCGGCACGAACGCGCAAAACGCCGCGCCGGGCGCTTCGAACGTTGCATGGGCAGGCGGCGGTTGATGCAGCTTTCCGGTGATTGGCGCGAACTCTTCGAGGTTGAATGCGTAGGGATAGCAGTAGCCGTCCCAACCGACGACGTCGCAGGGGTGGTTCTGAACGATGTAAATTGCGTGGCGGCCGCCGCTGGTGACGCGAACTTCGTATTCGCCTTGCGCGTCAACGGGCGGCTTGAGCAACGGTGCGCGAAAGTCTCGCTCGTAGTATGGCGCGTGCTCTTCGAGCTGCCCGAACTCGTTGCGATACCTGCGCGGGATCGCGACGGTGCCGGTCAGCTCGTGGACGAGCATGCGCGTTGGCGATGCCGGCACGATTCGATAAGTGGTACCGGTCGGAATGACGAGATAATCGTGCGCTCGATACGCAAGCTCGCCGAACGGGCTTTCGACGACGCCCGCGCCGGAGTGAATGAAGAGCAACTCGTCGCCGCCGGTGTTGCGGTAGAAGTATTCCATCGGGCGCTGCGCATTCGCAATCGAGATGACGACGTCGTCGTTGCCGAGCAGCGGCGTGCGCGATTCAATGGCGTCAGCTCCGTCGAGCGCGAGCTGCGGCGTCTTGAAGTGACGATTACGCAGAGGCTCGTTGGGCGAGAATCGGAACGCCGGGCGCGTCCACGGGCGAAC
>JABCZE010000354.1 GCA_013289785.1 Vulcanimicrobiota bacterium
TGCGATGCTGGCGTCGACCGGCTAGAGGACGAAGCGCTCGCGCAAACCGACGAACCGCTTCGCAAGCGACTCTATCGCGAGATCGCGACGATCGTCGCGCAGCAGGTTCCGATCGTCTATCTCTTCAACGCAGACTACGTATACGCGTATCGCAAACGGCTGCGCGGATTTGCGCCCAACGCCTTTCTTCCGACGTGGAACACCTACGACTGGAACTTGAAGTAGGGCCCGGAATCCGGCACGTTATGGCGACCCGTTGACAGGCTTCGTTGCCACGCTTGGGCCGTCTCCGGCGGCGTGGGCCGCGGAACGATTTCCGTCTACCCGCCCGGCGCATCGACTCCGAGTTATCAGATCGAAAGAGGCGTGGATGATCCGGACGCGCTGACGGTTGATGGGGACGATATAAAAAGCCGCTGCGTTGCGTCCCATCGCAGCGGAAATACGATTTGCAGGCATCGTTGGCGTCGGGACGCTAAGTTTATACGGCTTTGACGGCTGCGGTCAGCGCGTCGACGGAAGCCTTGGCGTCGCCAAAGAGCATCGAGGTGTTGGGCAGCTCGTAGAGCGGGTTTTCGATTCCGGCGAAGCCCGAACGCATCGAGCGCTTGAGCACCACGACGTTGTTGGCCTTGTCGACGTCGAGAATCGGCATGCCGTAGATTGGCGAGCTCGCAACCGTGCGCGCGGCGGGGTTGGTCACGTCGTTGGCGCCGATCACGAGCGCGACGTCGGCGGTCGGAAACTCCGAATTGACGTCTTCCATGTCGAGCAGCTGGTTGTACGGTACGTTGGCTTCGGCCAGCAGGACGTTCATGTGTCCCGGCATGCGCCCGGCGACCGGATGGATCGCGTAGAGAACCTTCACGCCGCGTTTTTCGAGCTGATCGGCAAGTGCCTTAACACTGTGTTGCGCTTGGGCGACTGCCATGCCGTAACCGGGTACGAAGATGACCTTGGAAGCGTAGGCGAGCATCACCGCGACGTCGTCGGCGCTCGTCGCTCGGATCTGCTGCGGGCCGCCGGTGCCCGCGGCGGGCTCCGAGCCGCCGGCCGAGCCGAACGCACCGAAGAGCACGTTGGTCAACGGCCGGTTCATCGCGCGGCTCATCGCGACCGTGAGAATCGTGCCGCTCGCGCCGACGAGGGCGCCGCAGATGATCAGCAGCGTCGAGTTGATTTCGAAACCGGTGATCGCGACGGCCACGCCGGTGAACGAGTTGAGCAACGAAATTACGACCGGCATGTCGGCGCCGCCGATCGGTAGGGTGAAGAAGACGCCGAGGAGCAACGCGGCCAGCAAGAGTAACGGGAAGGCCCAGTCGGGCAATATTCCGAGCGTCGCGACGAACCAGACCCCGAGGCCGAGAATCGCGATCAAAACGACGCCGTTGACGATTTGCTGCCCGGGATAGGTGATGGGGCGGCCGGTCATTACCTCCTGCAGCTTGAGAAACGCGATAATCGAGCCGGAGAAACTGATCGCACCGATGATTGCGGAGAGCACGAGCGACACGGCAACGATCGCATCGATGTTTGCGCCCGGAGCCGCCGTGAAGTATCGAACCGTCGAGATCAATGCCGCTGCGCCGCCGCCTGCGCCGTTGTAGAGCGCGACCATCTGCGGCATCGCGGTCATCTTTACTTTGAGCGCGGCGTAAATTCCAACCAATCCGCCGATCGCGATCCCGATGACGACCGACGGCCAGCCGGTGCCGCCCGTTTGAACGATGATCCCGACCAGCGCGATCGCCATTCCACCCATAGCGAGGCGATTGCCGCGGCGCGCCGTGGCCGGCGAGTTCAACTCGTGTAGGCCGTAGATGAAGAGTGCGATGGCGACGAGATCGGCGAAGTCGACCGCGACGCTCATTTTACTTATCACCCTTGCGGCGGAACATTTGCAACATTCGCTCGGTTACCGCAAAGCCGCCGAAGACGTTGATGGCTCCGAGCGTTACCGCGGCCACCGCTAGCGTGGTGAGCAGCGGTCCGTGCGTTACGCCCGCCAGCCCGGCAACGATGACGATCGCTCCCGCGAGGACGATTCCGTGGATCGCGTTGGTGGCCGACATCAGGGGCGTGTGCAGCGTCGTCGGTACCTTGGAGATCACTTCGAATCCTACGAAAACCGCGAGCAGAAGCACGGTAAGCGGGCCGACGAGGGTTGCGAGTTCGTTCAGGACTGGCCTCCTCCAAGCAAGACGCTGCCGCCGCGCGCGATGACCGCGCCTTTGGCTACGTCGTCGTTCACGTCGATCTCCAGCACGCCGTCTTTGATCCACGGGGACAGCAGCGCGTGGACGTTGCGCGAATAGAGCCGGCTCGCGTCGGCCGGCATCGTGCTCGGCAAGTTCGTCGTGCCGACGATCGTGACGCCGTTGGGCGTCGTGACGATTTGATCGGGGACGGTCAGCTCGCAGTTGCCGCCGGCCTCGGCGGCGATATCGACGATGACGCTTCCCGGTTTCATCGCGGCCACCGCAGCCGCCGTGATAAGAATGGGCGCCTTGCGGCCCGGAATGAGCGCGGTCGTTATGACCACGTCGTTGGCGCCGATCTGCTCGGCCATCCACTGGCGCTGGCGCTCCTGGTCTTCGGCGGAGAGTTCCTTGGCGTAGCCG
>JABCZE010000355.1 GCA_013289785.1 Vulcanimicrobiota bacterium
CGGGGCGGTAAATCTCGGTAAAGAGCCCCACGCGCAACGGCTGCATCGCGGGCTTTCTTCGCTTCGGCATTCGGGCACGCCCCGCGAAAGCCGAAAGCGCCAACGGAAGTTCTTGAGCAAGCAGGTGGCCCTTTGTGGTTGCGACTTTTGTCATACTTCAACGTCGAAAGGCTCGTGCTATAGTGCCCGGGTCAGAGCCCGGCCTGCCCGTAAGCACAGCAAGCCGGCTCGAAATGTATAGGCGTTTTCCGTCGGATCCGTTGCCTCAGCGGCCGGGTGCGCCGCTTAAAAGAATGCCGAACCGCGTGCATCGTCAGCTCCCGCTGCGGGGTGTCGAGCGCCGACCTTGGACGCGATTTGGGACAAGAAAGGAACTTCGGATTGATAGGACGCGTGATCTACGCCGCTTTTCTCGTTGTGAGTCTGGCAGTCACTCCAGTCTGGGCGGCCCCAACGGGTTCGCAAACCGCAACGTCCGGCGTAACCTACACCAACGGCGTCATCAGGTGGGAACGCCTGGAGCGGCGTCACCTTCAACCGAAGACCATGACTCGTCTGTCTCTGCTTTTGGCCCCGGGCAGCTCGAAACTCATCGCTCGCGGCCGGCCCGGACTGGCCGAGGTAAGAGTCCAATACGCGCAGCGCGACGGCGGACCGGTTCGTCAGCGGATCATGTCCACGACGCTGATCCGCCAGTCTGAACCCCGAATCGTGGCGCAAGGAATTGGCCCCAGCACGCTGGGGGCTTTTGAAGCACGCGGGATGACCCAGATGCTCTCGGTCGCACGCGGCGCGATCCGGATGATGGCAACGGCCTACACTGCCGGCAGCGCCGGCGGCGACGGCATGACCGCCAGTGGAAAGCGCGCCGGCTACGGAATCGTCGCGGTCGACCCGCGCGTCATCCCGCTTGGAACGCGCCTGTATATCCCAGGTTATGGCATCGCGATCGCCGGAGATACCGGCGGCGCAATCGTTGGGAAGCGAATCGATCTCGGCTTCGACTCGTTGCGGGGGGCCATGCTCTTCGGCCGCCGCGACGTCACCGTCTACCAGTTGAAATAGCGTAGAATACAGGGGTGTCGAGCCCCGGTGCCTTGCTGGCGAAGGCGGGCCTACGCCCCAAAAAACGCTTCGGTCAGAACTTTCTCGTCAACGCTTCGATTGCCGGCCGCATCGCCCGGTTAGCCCTCGACGGCGCCCCGCCGCGCCTTCGCACGCTCGAGATCGGAGCGGGCACCGGCGCACTCACGCGCGCGCTCGTCGACGAGGGCGCGCAGCTTACCGCCATCGAGATCGACCCGGAACTGGTAGCCATACTTCGCTCACGCGAGGACTTGGCCGCGGCGCAAATCGTCTTGGGCGATGCTTTGACCTTCGATTACCGCACGTGGTCGAAGGGCGACCCGTGGCGTGTTGCGGGCAATCTTCCTTATAACATCGCAACGCCGCTGACGCTGCGGCTGATCGAAATGCCGTCGGGGCCCGAGTCGCTCACGGTTATGGTGCAGAAAGACGTCGCCGAGCGTTTCGTGGCGTCACCCGGCACGCCGGCCTATGGAAGCCTTTCGGTAGCCGTCGCATATGCGATGGAGGCCGAGCTGCTTTTCTCGGTCGGGCCGCAATCATTTTTTCCGGCGCCGAAAGTGCACTCCAGCGTCGTTCGGCTGGTGCGCCGGCCCGAGCCGGCCGTCGCCGTACGCGACCTCGACCTTTTCTGGAAGGTCGTGCGGGGCGCGTTCGCGTACCGGCGCAAGACGCTCGTCAACAGTCTCGCGCTCGCCCTCGACGTCGACCGCGCGGCGACTGCGCGAGCGTTATCGTTGTGCAATCTTTCTTCGGAGCTTCGTGGTGAACGACTCGACCTCGGCGACTTCGCCCGGCTGGCCGACGCGCTGGCCAAAGGATAGCTTCAGAGGCTTCTGGACGTGGCTGGTCGCCGGCTTTATCGCCCTGCTTTTCATCGGGCTTTTCGTATTTTCGCAGACCAGCAAGCCGCCCACCAACGTCGACCCGCTCGAGTTCGACCTGCTCATCGCCTTTCAGTTCGTCCTGGAAGGCATTTTAGTTGCGATCGTGATCGCCGTGATGCCCGCCCTTTCGAAGTTCAGCCTGCGAGAGCTGGGATTTCGCGTACCGACCTGGTCGAACTTGGGAATCGCGCTTCTGGGAGCGCTCGCCATGGTGGTCGTCGCAAACGGCGGCGCTACGTTGATCGACCGTTTGGCGCACAGCCAGCATCAGCAAGACATCATCCAGATATTCAAAGGACTGCACAATACCACCACGATCGAAATCTTTGTCGTTTTTGCGGTCATCTTCGCGCCCTTCGCAGAGGAGACGTTTTTCCGGCTGCTCTTCTTCAATCTTGGCCTGCGGTACGGCGGCTTCTGGGCCGGCGCCATCCTCAGCGGCGTGCTCTTCGGCATCGCGCACGGCGACATCTTCGCAGCGGTCCCGCTGGCGCTCGGCGGCATCGTCCTATGCGCGGTCTATTATCGCACCGGAAACATTTTCGCATCGATGCTATCGCACGCGCTCTTCAATAGCGTGTCGATCGTCGCGCTCTTGCTGATGCCGAAATCCGTTTAAAATTATAAGTGGGGTATTGT
>JABCZE010000356.1 GCA_013289785.1 Vulcanimicrobiota bacterium
TTGCGGCGGCACCGCTGAGATGAGAACGACCGAAACCACCTCGTCGCGCGCGCCGATGCAGAGATCGGGCAACAGCACGAGCCGCTCCCAGTTCGCCGCCCACGTGAAGGCGCTGATCGGGCTCAAATCGAGTTCGTCGTGCAACAGCATCGCGTTGAGTCGCGCGGGAACGTCGGCGTGGAGCGTTCCTGGATACTCGATCACGCCGGCGTCGAACGCAGCGTAGATTGGAAGGTCATTGGTGTATTTGATCCGGCCGGATCTTAGCGTCACCCTTCGTGCTTCGACTTCGCTCAGCATGACAAGCTCGGGGTGACACTGGGACTCCAGTCCCAGGGAAATTCGTTGTAGGTTGAGTTGCGGCGGACTGGGACGTAGCCGGCCTCTTCGATCAAGCGGCGGAACTCGCGGTCGTCTACGTACTGGCCGGATTGAGTTCCGGCCGAATGATAGATCATCTCCTCATCGGTCGACCCGTGCGTGCCGTCCATGTCGTCGGCGCCGAACTCGAGCGCGACCTGACAGACCTTCAATCCTTGAATCATCCAGTAGGCTTTGATGTGATCGAAGTTGTCGAGCATCAGTCGCGCGACGGCAAACGTGCGAATGTCGTCGAGGCCGGTGGTCCAGCCGCAGTACGACAGCTCGTTGCCGTCGGGGTGAAACGCGAGCGGAATGAATGCATTGAATCCGGGAGAGCGCTCTTGCGATTGGCGCAACCGGATCAAATGGTCGACGCGATCTTCGAGCGACTCGATGTGCCCGTAGAGCATCGTCGCATTGCTCGCGACGCCTTGGCGGTGAAGCTCCTCGTGCAAGAGCAGCCAGTTCGCGGCGGAAACTTTGTTCGGGCAAATTTTGCCGCGGGTCGGTTCGGCGAAGATCTCGGCGGCGCCGCCGTTGACGTTATCGAGCCCGGCGTTCTTCAGCTCGGTAACGATCTGCGGAAACGACATGCGATGCCGCTTGGCCATGTATTCGATCTCGGCGGCGGTGAAGAGCGAGAGCTGAACGTGCGGCAGTTGGGCCTTGAAGCGGCGCATCAACGGCAGCCAATAGTCGAGCGAGAGCTGGCGCGGATCGTGGCCGCCGACGATGTGGAGCTGGTTGAAGTTCGTTCCCGTCTCGACGGCCTTGGCGAAGACCTGATCGGCGGTCATGCGAAAGACGCGCTGCGGCTCCTTGAACTCATCGGCGGCAAACGAGCAGAACGTGCAGCCGGCGAAGCAGACATTTGTCGAGTTGATGTAACGGTTGAGAACGTAGAAGACTTTCTTGCCGCTCTTGCGCTCCTTCTGCTTGCGGGCGAGCCGCCCGAGCGTGTGGATATCCCAAGTGCGATAGAGCGCGAGCCCGTCGTCCATGGAGAGCGGAGTTCCGGCGTCGAGCTTGCGCTCGATTTCAACCATTATTGGGTCGGCGAAGGCCATCGGGCTCCTATTCTGCCGCGCTAGAGATGCGACCCCCAACGCCACCGAAGACGCCCCCAGCCATGACGCCGAGCACCAGGCACGCGACGACCATGCCGAGCAAGGTGCCGCCGAGCAGATCGGTGACGTAGTGCGCGCCGAGCGCGAGTCGTGACCAGCAGATCGCCAGCGCCAGGAGCACTAACAGGGAGCCGGCGACGTTACGAGTCGTCTTCGGCAGGTCAGAAGCGAAGATCATCAACGCCAAAAGCGCATAGAATCCCATTGCGATTGCGGCGTGCGAGCTTGGGTACGAGAACGTCGTTTCGTGCTTCACGACCCAATCGACCGGCCGAGCGCGTGCGAAGACGTGCTGAAAGTAGTCGGCGGCCCGCCACGATATGAGCAATGAAACGACGCTGAGGATCAGGCGTGCCCTCCATGCCGGGAAGCGCCACGCCAGGGCTAAGACGGCGATGCTGACGGGGATCAGGACGGCAGGGTAGCACGCCCAGGTCAGCCACCATGCGACAAGAGTCGAATGGTCGAACATCGAGCGCTCCCACGGGACGAAGAGGCCCGGCTCGCCGTGCGTCGCCACGGAGTTGCCCAGTGCGATGAATGCGCCGAACGCAACGAGCGCGAGCGCGAAGCAGAACGCGACGGCGAAAAGGCGGCTCACGCTATTCGCTGCTCGCAAAGAGATCTTGCTGCGCTTCTTCCGTCCTGCCCAATCGCGGAGCCACGATCTCTAGGTCCGCAAGGCTAATGAGGATCTTGCGAGGCTTGGTTCCCTCGTGTTGACCGACGACTTTGAAATCCTCGAGCTGCTTCATCAACCGCATCGCGCGCGGGTGGCCGATCGAGAAGCGCGATTGCAGCGCGGCCGTCGACGCGTAGTTCGTCTCGATGAGGAACTTGGCAGCCTCATAGCAGAGCGGATCGGTCTCTTTTCGCGCGGCTTCGTCGTCGCTCAGCGGCACGACCTCGACGTCGAGCAGGTTGTCCGGACGCGATTGCCGCGCCCAAAACTCGACGAGACGGTTTACCTCGGCGCCGGTGATCAGCGCGCCCTGCGCGCGAATCGGTTTCGGCGCGTCGATCGGCAGGTACAGCATATCGCCGCGGCCGAGCAGTCGCTCCGCGCCGTTCATGTCGAGAATCACGCGCGAGTCCGTTTGCGAGCTGACAGATCGGA
>JABCZE010000357.1 GCA_013289785.1 Vulcanimicrobiota bacterium
CTCGGGTCATCCGCTGGCCGAGCTGGTACCGGCGCTGCGGCGCGCCGGCGCGATGCCGCTTCGGGAGTTGGCGAAGCAGCAAGAGGATGCCCAGGTCACGATTGCCGGAACGGTGACGGCGGTCCGGCGGAGCCTCACGAAATCGGGTCAGCAGATCTTGATCGCGCAGCTCGCGGATACGACGGGCTTCAGCGACGTCGTGCTTTTTTCGAAGGCGTACGCGCAGTTTACCAACCTGTTCGAGCCCGACGCGATTCTGATCGTGAAAGGACGCCTCCGATTGCGCGAACGTCCCGGCGCGGCGCCCGGCGACGAACCGAACGTCGAGCTTTCGGTTGCGGCAAATGAGGTTGCTACCTTCGTGCCGCCGCCGGTGGCGGCGATCACTGCCGATGCGAGTGGCTGGCACGTGGACGTAACGCATCGCGAGCAGATCGACCGGCTGGCTCGTTTGATCGACGAATGGCCGGGTGAAGTGCCGGTCGTGATGCACGTGCAAGGACGTTCGCAACGGGTCGCGCGCGCCATCGCGGGCGACGCGCGAGTTCGCGGCGAGCTCGAGCGGATCTTCGCTCCCGGCGGCGTGCGTCAAGGCAGCCTGGACGCCTACGGGTGAAAGTCGTTCGGGCCAACGACCAAGCCGCGCTGGCCGGCGTGCTCGACGGCGGCTGGAGCATGCCGGCGGCCGTCGTCGACGAGGTTGCCTCCATTATCGAAGACGTCGCGATGCGCGGGGACGACGCTTTGCTGGAGTATACGCGCCGCTTCGACTGCGAGGGTTTTCAACTATCCAACGTACGCGTGCCGATTCCGATGCTCGAGAGCGCCCGTTCGCTCGTTCCGCCTGAAATCGCGGCCGCGCTGGAGCTTGAAAAGGAGCGCCTTTCGCGTTTTCATCGGCGCCAGCGGCAGCCCGACATCGAATATGTGGAAGAGGATGGAACGCGCTACGCGCTCGCCCGGCGGCCCTTGGGTTCGATCGCGGTCTATGCTCCGCGCTCCGGCGCGGCGACCTCGATTCTGATGGGCGCAATTCCGGCAAAGGTTGCCGGAGTGTCGCGAATAGCCGTCCTCTCGCCGCCGAACTCGGCCGGATTCGCGACGCCGCTGCTCTTCGCGTGTGCGCTTTGCGGCGTCGACGAACTGTACGCCGTCGGCGGCGCGGCGGCGATTGCGGCCGCGGCGCTCGGAACGCGATCGCTCCCGCGCGTCGACAAGGTCGTCGGGCGCGGCGGTCGTTGGACGACCGAAGCGAAGCGGCAGATCTTTGGCCGATGCGGAGTGGACACGCTTGCCGGGCCTCCGGAGGTTCTCGTCGTTGCCGATGAGGGCGCCAACAGCGAATACATCGTCGGCGAGCTTCTCTCCGTCGCCGAGCTTCCCGGAGTGACGCGGCTGGCCGTGCTCTCCGAATCGCGGCCGCTGCTCGACGCCGTCGCTCAGCTCATCGATACGCTCGACTTGCGAGCCTTGGAGCGCAGCGACTTCGTCAGCAGTGCGATTTCGCGGAACTGCCGTCTGATCGCGGCCTCGTCGCGGGACGAGCTCTTGGATCTCCTCAATCGCTTTGCGCCTGCCTATTTGTGTCTGCAGGTGCGCGATGCTTGGGAATACTTGGAGAGGGTTTTTACCGCCGGAACCGTCTTTATCGGAGATGCGACGCCGTTGGTCAGCGGGGAACATCTGGCCGGGACCAACCGCGTGGCGCCAACCTCGGGCACCGCGCGGTTCTCGTCGAGCCTCTGTCTGGCCGATTTCACGCGTACGGTCAGCGTCGTTGAAAATAGCGCCGATCGGATGACGATCGATGCTCGAGCGTTAGCGGCCTTGGCCGAGGGAGACGACCTTCCCCACCACGCGCAAGCGGCCCGAATGCGCTTCGGAAGTTGATTCGTCTCGTAGCCTTCGACGTCGACGGAACGCTGGTCGGCCGCGACCTTTCCATTGCGAAGCCCGTCAGGCTCGCGATCGAGCGGATGACCGCGGCCGGAATTACCGGCTGCCTGGTAACCGGGCGGATGTATCGAGCGACGCTGCCGTTCGCGCGCGAGTTGGGTTTCGACGCCCCGTTGATCTGCTACCAAGGTGCGGCAATCATCGATCCTACGTCGGATGAAATCCTACAACACGCCGCGCTCACCAACGAGATCGTACGCGAGCTGGCGACGATGGCCGAGCGCGACGGCATGCACCTCCAGCTCTATCGCAACGACGAGTACTATTGCGAGGCCCGCAACCGTTTCTCCGATCTGTACGCGTCGCTAGCGATGACCGAGCCCGTCGTCGTGCCGTCCCTGCGCGAAGCCTTTGCCTACAGCCCAGCAACCAAAGGCGTCGTAGTCGCCGATGCGCCCGATGCGGCGGCATACGCCGAAAAGCTCCACGCCGCACTGGGCGATCGCGCGTACGTCACACGCAGCCTGCCGGAGTTCGTCGAAGTGCTCGACCCGACCGTCGATAAAGGCGCCGCACTGCGATTCGTGGCGGCGCGTCTGGGCGTACCGATGGAACAGACGGCGGCCATCGGCGATTCCTGGAACGATGCCCCGCTGCTTGCAGCCGCCGGTGTGGGAATTGCAATGGGCTCGGCACCTGCGG
>JABCZE010000358.1 GCA_013289785.1 Vulcanimicrobiota bacterium
TAACAAACTCGATCTCTCGAAAGAACTCGTCGGCCGCCGTGCACTAGTCACCGGAGGCACGCGGGGCAACGGCGCGGCTATCGCGCAGCGCCTTCTCGATGCCGGCGCCAAAGTCGTAGTCGCTGCGCGTGCGCGTAACGATGATACGCCCGCGGAGATGACGTTCGTGCCCGGCGACGTCGCTACGAGCGAAGGAGTGGACGCAATCGCTGCGGAGGCGCTCACGGTGCTCGGCGGCCTCGATATTCTCGTGAACAACGCGGGCGGTGGGAGCGCGTTTATGGGAGGGTCATGGACGATTCCCGACAAGGAGTGGCATGACAGCTTTGAGCTCAACCTCTTTGCCGCGATCCGCCTTACGAACGCAGTTCTCCCGGCGCTCCGTGCATCCAAGGCCGCGGCCGTCGTGAACATCTCCTCGGCGGCCGCGACGATGCCGTTTGGCCCCTTTGCGCACTACGGCGCCGCAAAGGCAGCGCTCGAGTACTACTCGCGCACGCTCGCGATGGAACTCGCGCCGAACGGCATCCGTGTGAACGTCGTGTCGCCCGGCGTTATCTCGACGCCGGGCTCCGCCGAGTTTGCCAAGACGACTCCGGGATTTTCCACCGATGTTTGGATTCAGAATATTCCGTTGGGTCGAATCGGCGAAGCTCAGGAAATCGCTGAGGTCGTCGCGCTCCTCGCATCGGATCGCGGGAAGTTCATAACCGGCGCGAATTACCGCGTCGATGGTGGGATGACGGCGCGCTGACCAACGTGCGCTTCCAACAACATTACGAGGAGCTACGCACATGAAAATACAGCTTGGCGCGGTCTGGCATTTTAGCCTCGCCGTCAGAGACCCGGAGAAAAGCGCGCAGTTTTGGACCAAGAACTTCGATCTACAGGAAATGTTCCGGTCCGATGAGGCCGTCGCGCTAACGAACGACGCGATGATCATAGGGTTCTTCAAAGGTAAGCCGCATCCGGACACGATGGACCACTTGTCGTTTCGCCTGGACAGTATGCGGGCGCTGCGCGAAGCGCTCGAGACGTTGAAGAAAAACGGCGTCGAACTGGAAGATCCGGGCGACGAGATCGGCCCCACAAGCTCGGGCTCGCCGAATATGGGCCTTTGGTTTCATGATCCGGACGGTTATCGCTGGGAGCTGTCGGTTCAGAATGGTGCATCTCGCGGAGCTCACTGACGATTGCGACTTGCAACGCAAGCCGCGGCGCGCTCAAGCAAAAGCGTCTTCTCGCGCGAGTTCCGTGCGAGATCGGCGGCGCGCTCGAACTCGGCGCGCGCCTCGCCGAACCGGCCGAGCTTGAAAAGAAGATCGCCTCGCGCGCCGGGAAGCAGATGGTACGACTGAAGAGAAGGTTCCGAGACGAGGGCGTCAACAATTTCAAGCCCCGCGGCGGGTCCGTAGGCCATCGCGACCGCAACGCCGCGATTGAGCTCCACGACCGGCGACGGCGCGAGTTCGGCTAGCGCGTCGTAAAGCGCGGCGATACGAGGCCAATCCGTGCGATCGGCGGTCGATGCGCGCGCGTGACACGCGGCGATGCCGGCTTGCAGACCGTAGGGCCCCAAGGCGCCGAACGATTCGGCCTTCTCCAGCGCCTCCAGGCCTCGTCGTATAAACAGGTAGTTCCACTTATTGCGATCCTGATCGAGGAGCAGGACCGGCGCACCGTCGGGGCCGACGCGCGCCGGCATGCGCGAAGCCTGCAGTTCCATCAGCGCGACGAGTCCGTGCACTTCGGACTCATCGGGCATCAGATGTGACAGCATGCGTCCCAACCGCATCGCGTCTTCAACGAGCTCCGGTCGTAAGACGTCGTCGCCCGCCGTCGCCGAGTAACCCTCGTTGAAGATGAGATACAGTGCTTCGAGAATCGAGGCTAAACGCCGGCGCCGCTCGGATCCTTGCGGCACCTCAAATGGCACGTTCGCTTCGGAAAGCGCTCGCTTCGCGCGCACGATGCGCTGAGCGATCGTGCTCTCGGCGACGAGATAGGCGCGCGCGATCTCCGCGGTCGTCAACCCGCCCAGCAGCTTGAGCGTCAGCGCGAGGCGGCCTTCGCGCGACAACACCGGATGACATGCGACGAACATCAAGCGCAGCAAGTCGTCGTCGATGTCCTCGTACGATGCTGCGAAATCGGCTTCTACGGCTGGAAGGTCGCGCTCGAGCGCTTGCGTCTTCGTCGCAAGCGATTGGTCGCGACGCATGCGATCGATGGCGCGCCGTTTAGCCGTCGTCATGAGCCACGCGCCCGGGTTGCGCGGGACGCCTTCGTTAGGCCACTGCCCGAGCGCTGCGACGAAGGCGTCCTGAGCGATCTCCTCGGCGCTGCCCACGTCGCGCGTGAGCCGCGCTAGGGTCGCGACGAGCTTGGGCGATTCGATTCTCCAAATCGCCGCGACCGTTTCTTTTATGCTTGCGCTCAGTTCTCTTGAAACGCCGGCTCAAACCCGGCGCGTCCGCAGCGCTCGCGGATACCGGCCGCGACCTCCTCGTCGAAGTCCTCCAACTCGAAGAGTTCGCGGATCTCGATCTCGTTGCCGCCCTCGAA
>JABCZE010000359.1 GCA_013289785.1 Vulcanimicrobiota bacterium
GGCGAAAGGCCACGACTTCGCCGCGCCGCGGTGCGCCAAAGCGAAACGCGAACGTGTTGATCAGCACGTACTCGCCGGAGTGGATCAACGGCTCCATCGAGCGGCCCGAGACCTGCGGCAAGCGCATGAAGAACGCCGCGACGAGAAGGCAGAGCACGGCGAGCTGCAACACCAGGCTCGCGACCGAGCGCCAACGCAAGAAGCGGGCCACGCGCTCGACTTCGCGCCGCGCGTTAGAGGTTCCCTACAGAATCTTGGCTTGCGAGGGCGGCCAGAAGATCAGAAACGCCCGGCCGGTAAAGCCGGCCGGCGTGCCGCCGCGTGGCCCCGTTGCAAAACGTCCGCCATCCTGCGCGAAGCCCCAAATGTGCGAATCTTCGGAGTCGTTGCGGTTGTCGCCGAGCATGATGTAGCAATGCGGCGGAATTCGATCGGGCGCGCTCCACGACGACTTCGGCGGCACGTTCCCCGAGTTGGGATCGATGCGCTCCCAACCGGTGCCGTAGTTGACGGCGACGCCATAATCGCGGATCTCGAGGTTGTAAGACGGCTTTTCGGCGACGTACGGTTCGTGCAGCGCGATGCCGTTGATATAGACCGTGCCGTCCGCGACGCGCATCCGGTCGCCCGGGCGGCCGATCACGCGCTTGATGAAGTCGTCGGGAGTCGGGACGGGCGGCGGAAAGACGACGACGTCGCCTTCGTTGGGGCGATGAAAGCGGTACTCGAACTTGTCGACCAGGAGTACGTCGTGAATCTGCAAGGTCGGCAGCATCGAGCCCGATGGAATGTAGTAGGTGCGCGCGACGAAGGTAATGAGAACCCACGCGGCAAGGCCTGCGATGATGAATGGATCGAGAAACTCGCGCGCGATGGCGGTGCTGCGCCCCGAAGTCCCGGCGACCACGGGCCGCAGCGAAAGGACCGCGCGGGCGGCCGTGATGACCGCAACGATTAGCAGAAGCTCGTACGGCGTCATGTGGTCTCTATTTCTCCAAAACTTGCAGCCGGTTCAGCGGCCAGATGATCGCGAAGGCACGTCCCGTGAAGCCGGCGCGCGCCTTGCGGCCTCTTAACGGTCCGGCGGCGAAGTCGCCGTGGGTTTGCGCAAATCCCCAGACGTGCGAGTCGTCGGAATAGTTCCGATTGTCGCCGAGAACGAAATAAAAGCCGGTCGGAATTCGGTCGGGTGCCTGCCACGCCGCGCGCGGTGGAACGTTGGCAGCGCGCGGATCGAGCGGGCGGCCGTCGACGTAGATGCCGTAGTCGCGAATCGCCAGATCGTAGGTGGGCGCCTGATTTTGGTACGGCTCGCGCAGTGCGGCGCCGTTTCGGTAGACGACCCCGTCGCGGATCGCGATCGCGTCTCCGGGCACGCCGATCACGCGCTTGACGAAATCGCTGCCGCCCGAATCCACCGGCGGTTCGAAGACGGCGATCTCACCGTCGGCCGGCCGGTGGAGGCGATACGCGATTTCGTTGACCAAGAGCACGTCGCGGACTTGCAGCGTCGGCACCATCGACACCGACGGAATGTAGAACGTGCGGATGACGAATGTGATCAAGAAGAGCGCGACGAGGCCCGCGACTATGAGCGCGTCGAGCACTTCCCTCGCTATCGCTTTTTTCGATAGCGCAAACCGAGCAATCGTGAAGAGGCCGAGAAGCCCTACGAGCTGCAGGGGTGTCAGAGCGGCGGGTCAGGTTCCTTTGACTTTCTTTTCCTTGATTCGAGCCGCTTTGCCGACCTTTTCGCTGAGGTAATAGAGCCGGCTGCGCGCGACGATGCCGCGCTTTCCAACCTCGATCCGCTCGACGCGCGGGCTGTGGAGCAGAAAAGTTTTCTCCACGCCGACGCCATGGGCGATGCGGCGGACGGTGATCGACTCAGCCGAGCTGCCACCCTTGCGTACGATCACGACGCCCTCGAACATTTGCGTCCGTTCCTTGCCGCCTTCGGTCACTTTGGAAAAGACCTTTACGGTGTCACCCGGCCGGAATTGCGGGACACCGTCCTTGAGCTGATCTCGCTTGAGTGCGTCAATTACGTTCATTATCTGTCATCCTGTTATTTCGACTTCGCCCAGCGCGGTGGCTGGCCGGAGGATTGGGCGGCGCAAGGAATAGCCGGGCGCGTAGCCCGGCAGAACCAACGTATATTATCACGGGCTTTCCCGTGGAGGCAAGGCGTCATCGAGCAGGTCGCGGCGGCGGCCTGCGGTGCGCAGGCGGGACTGGTCGCGGCGCCACTGCGCGATCTTGGCATGGTCCCCCGAAAGCAGGACTGCCGGGACGTCCACGCCCCGGAAGGTTGCCGGCCGCGTGAAGCTCGGATAATCGAGCATTCCGGCCGAGAACGACTCCTGCTCCAGCGACCCCGACGCAATCGCGCCCTCGAGCAAACGAATCGTCGCGTCCATGAAGGCCAGAGCGGGGATCTCCCCTCCCGTCAGCACGAAATCGCCCAGCGAGTACTCCTGCACCGGATAGATGGCGGCAAGCCGGTCGTCGATACCCTCGTAATGGCCGCAGACGAGGATCAGGCGATCGAGCCGT
>JABCZE010000360.1 GCA_013289785.1 Vulcanimicrobiota bacterium
CCGTTCGGCGTATCGCGACTACTTCGCGCGATCGTCGAACTGGGCGACGCTCTTTAACGCGGCAACCGGCTGGATTGCGCCGCGCGATCCGGACGGCGCCTTCATGCAGGCGCCGCTGACCGAAAACGGGCAGAGCGGTTTTCAAGAAGGCAACGCCGCGCAGTACACCTGGATGGTGCCGCAAGACCTGCGCGATCTCGTCAACGCAATGGGCGGTGCGCGCGCTGCGGCCGCCAAACTCGATGGATTTTTCAGCCAACTCAACGCCGGGGAAGATAAGCCCTACGCCTGGCTCGGAAACGAGCCCAGCATCGGCACGCCGTGGGTCTATCTCTCCGCCGGCGAGCCGTGGCGCGCGCAAGCAATCCTGCGCGAAGCGATCGCGACGCTCTACGGCGACACGCCCGATGGCCTGCCGGGCAACGACGATCTCGGCACGATGAGCGCGTGGTACGTCTGGTGCGCGATGGGCTTGTATCCGCAGAATCCCGCGATGCGCTACCTCGATATCGGCGCGCCGCTCTTCCGCTCGATTCGCGTCGAATCTCCGAGCGGCCTCACCCTCGAAATCTCGGCGCCGAACGGGGCCACCAACGCACAATACATCGAGGCGCTCCGCGTCGACGGACGCGCCAGCAACAAAAGCTGGATCGCGCTCCCCGACCGCGGCGACGTGCGGCTGGATTTCACGCTCGGCGCCACAACTAACGAACGCTGGGCCACCGGCGCCGGCGATGCGCCGCCGTCGTACGCGTTACGCGCGCCGGCGATTCCGGCATCGACGGCTGCAGCGTTCGTGAAGCCCGCGAGTGCCATCGTCGTTTTCGCCGGAGGCGGGCCGGGAACGCCGGTCACGCTCGAGATTTCGAATCGCCTCGGCGAAACGGCCGCCGACGTCACCTGGCGCGCAACCCTGCCGCGCGGTTTGACCGCCGACAACGCCGGCGGAAGAATCTCGCTCGAACCGCACGGCGAACGCGCCGTCGATCTTCGCGTAATCGGCGACGGAACGCTCGGCACCGGCTACTACGACGTTCGTTTCGACGGCAGCGCGCAGAACGGCGCGCGCCTCGAACACCTCGATCTGCCGGTGCGCGTTACGCGCGGCGACGAGTGGCCGGTGATGGCGTATGCGACCAATCGCTTCGGTAACAGCGTCACGCCGATCGATCTCGCCACCGGTGTTGCGGCCAATGAAATCGCCGTGGGTGAAGAGCCGCGCGTGGTGGCGCGCAGCGCCGACGGGAACCGGTTGTACGTCGTCGACTCCGGCGCCAACGAGATCAGCATCGTGGATACACGCGCCGGAAAGCGCATCGCGACCATCAAGACCGGCGGAACGCCGATGGACGCCGTGCTGACGCCCGACGGAAAAACGCTCTGGGTCGCCGGCAGCGACGACGGGACGGTCCAAGCATTCGATACTGCCTCGCTTCACGCGGGCGCAACGGTTCACGTTGGTTCGCATCCGCGCGCGCTGGCGATCGACCCCGGCGGATCGACGCTCTACGTCAGCAACTCGTGGTCGAACAGCGTAACGCCGATCGACCTGCACGCTAACGCCGCCGGTAACGAGATCCCAGTCGGACTGCGTCCCGCCGGCCTCGCAATCAGCCCGGACGGCAAACGCCTCTACGTCGCGAACAGCGCGTCCAATGACGTCACCGTCATCGACCTCGCCACGCGCCGGCCGGTCGCGCACATCCCCGTCGGCGTGGATCCGCTCGCAATCGCAATCTCACCCGACGGCCGCGTTGCCTACGTCAGCAACCACGCCAACTCCACGATAACGCCGCTCGATCCGCAGACGAACGAAGCTGCTGCGCCGATCGAAGTCGGTGGCGCGCCGCTCGGCATCATCTTCACCCCCGACGGCAAACGGGCGCTCGTGCTGCTCTCGCGCGACAACGCGGCCGTGTTCGTCGACGTCGCCGCGCGCCGTGCGGGCCAGCCCATTCCGCTTGGAAACGGGCCGTACGGTATCGCCGGGCCGCCGGCGGGGCGCTAACTCTCGGGCTGGTCGAACTGCGGGATCGCGTCGCCGTCGAGGAACGCGGCCAGCTCGCTCGGAGAGAACTGCAGACCGGCCCAAAACGGGCCGAATTCACCGTAGCGCGCGCTGGCTTCGTCAAACCGCATCTCGTAGATGAGCTTTTTGAACACCAGCGGATCGTCGGCATAGAGATCGACACCCCATTCGAAATCGTCGAAGCCGACCGACCCCGAAATCACTTGCGTGACGCGTCCGTGATACGTGCGCCCCACGACGCCGTGTTCGCTCATCATCTTGGCGCGGGCCTCGAAGCCGAGGATGTACCAGTTTTGCACCTCGCCACGGCGCTTGCTCATCGGATAAAAGCAGTGATAGCGCCGCGACGGAATTCTGGCCCACAAGCGCGGCTCGATGTACGGGCTCTCGGCCTGCTTGCGGACGAGTTCGTCGAAGCCGGCAATCCATTCCGGCGACTGCGGCGCGAGCCCACGTTGGTTGAGCTCGGCGTGAATCTTTCCGGTCGCGTCGTAGAGCCCGACCTCCAG
>JABCZE010000361.1 GCA_013289785.1 Vulcanimicrobiota bacterium
GCGCGAAACGATGATGATGCGCAGCCGCTTGATCGCGGAGATGCGCCGCTTCATCGACGAGCGCGGTTTTTACGAAGTCGAAACGCCGACGCTGCTGCACGTTGCGGGCGGCGCGGCCGCCCGGCCGTTCGTAACCCACTGTAACGCGCTGGATCACGAAATGCAGCTGCGGATCGCGACGGAGCTGAACCTGAAGCGGCTGATCGTCGCGGGGATGGAGCGAGTCTACGAGATCGGCCGCATCTTCCGCAACGAAGGCATCGACACCACCCACAATCCCGAGTTTACGATGCTCGAGCTGTACGCCGCGTACTGGGACGTCTCGGACATGATGGAGTTCAACGAGGCGCTGATCGCGCATCTGGTCGCCACCGTTACGGGCGGTGGGACCGAGCTGCCCCACGGCGACGGGACGATCGATTTTACCCGCCCATTCGCAAAGGTCGAGTATCTCGAAGCGATGGCGGCGTACAGCGACGGTAAGTACCTGCGCGATGCGCTGCTCGACCCGGCCGGCGCTGCCGCCATCGCGCACGAGCTGGGATTGCCGCGTTCACCTTCGCACGGTCATGCGCTCGACAAAATCTTCGAGCGTGTGATCGAGCCGCATCTCGTCGCGCCGACGTTCGTTATCGGCTACCCCGTCGCGATCTCGCCGCTGGCCAAGCGCCGTGCCGGCGATCCGGAGATCACCGATCGTTACGAGCTTTTTTGCGCCCGGATGGAGATCTCCAACGCGTTCACCGAACTCAACGATCCCGACGATCAGCGCGCGCGTTTTGAGGCGCAGATCGCCGAGCGGATCTCCGGCGACGAAGAGATTCCCGAACCCGATTGGGACTTCGTGCGAGCCCTGGAATATGGCATGCCGCCAACGGCCGGAATCGGAATCGGAGTCGACCGCCTAATCATGCTGCTGACGGGCCAGCGTTCGATCCGCGACGTCCTGCTCTTTCCGCTGCAGCGCCAGCACGGCTGACGCCGCGCGCACCCACCTCCGGCTGACCATCGAGTACGACGGAAGCAATTTTTGCGGCTTCCAATGGCAGCCCGTGGACCGGACGGTCGCGGGCGTCTTGGAAAGGGCGCTCTCCCAGCTTTTCGGTGAGGCGGTTAAGGTGACGGCGGCGGGCCGGACCGACAGCGGAGTGCACGCGACCGGCCAGGTCGTATCGCTGGCGACCGACGCCGTCTTTCCCTTCGACCGGCTGGCTCTTGCGCTGAATGCCGAGCTTCCGGCCGACTGTTCGGTGCGCGAAGCGGCGATCGTGGATGCCACCTTTTCGGCGCGCTTCTCCGCCCTGGAACGCACCTACGTCTATGCCATCGCGCCCCGGCAGCAGCGAGATGCTCTGACGGCCCGGTACGCTTGGCACGTTCCGCAGCCGCTCGATGTGAACGCGATGCGGGCCGCCGCCGCTCAGGTGGTGGGCGAACACGACTTTCGCTCGTTCTGCTCGGTCTTGCCGTTGGGGGCGACCAACGAGCCGCTGACGACCGTGCGAAGCCTCTACGGCTTTACCATCGAGCCGCGCGCCGGGCTGCTCCGGCTCGAGCTGGTCGGGAGCGGCTTCCTTCACCGTATGGCCCGGTCGCTGGTCGGTACGGTCGTGGAGGTCGGCAGCGGGCGTCGCTCGGGCGACCTGGCGAGGGTCCTCGCGGCGGGCGATCGTTCGGCTGCCGGTAAGATCGCCCCCGCCCACGGTCTTTACCTCGCCGGGGTCCGCTACGACGATGGCTACGACTCGTTTGCCGAGCCGCCCGTCCTGTGCCGGTGACGCTTGGGCGCCTTGACTGGGAGCGGGCTTTCCCGTAAGATTCGTTGGTTGTGCGCACCTATCAGCAGAAAACCGCGGAGACCGACCATCAGTGGTACGTCGTCGATGCCGCGGGACAGCGCCTCGGAACGCTGGCCGTGCGAATTGCGCGCGCGCTTTCGGGCAAACACAAACCGACTTGGACCCCGCACATCGATGACGGCGACCACGTGATCGTGCTCAACGCCGAAAAAGTCGAGCTGGGCGGGAAGAAGTGGGACCAGAAGCTTTACTATCGCCACAGCAACTATCCCGGCGGTTTGCGCGTGCAAACGGCGCGCGAAATCGCCGACAAGCACCCCGAACGGCTGGTCGAGAAGGCCGTGCGCGGAATGCTCGCGGGCAATCGCATGCGCGACGTGCAGTTGCGCCGCCTAAATGTTTACACCGGTGCCGAGCACCCTCACGACGCGCAGAAGCCGTCGTCGTTGCCGTAGGAGCATTTTTTGAACGACGCTGTTGAAGTAGTTCAATCGACCGGCCGACGCAAACGCGCGGTCGCTCGCGTCAAGCTGATGCTCGGCCAAGGCATCATTACCGTTAACAATAAGCCGATCGACGAATATTTTTCGCGTCCCCAGTTATTGATGATCGTGCGCCAGCCGCTGGAAGCCACGCAGAGCGTTTCACGCTTCGACGTGCGCGTCAAGGCGGAGGGCGGCGGCGTGACCGGCCACGCCGGCGCGATTCGCCACG